>NZ_PKGG01000096.1:0-18031 GCF_046480465.1 Arthrospira sp. PCC 8006 | reverse complement strand
CCGGACATGGAGTAACCGAGACCGACACCGGATTGAGTCACGCCGAGACCGACACCGGACATGGTTTCACCGAGACCTGATGCCCACTTACCGACACCAGAGGGGAAAATATAGGAACTGATGCCATGTTGGAAACTGGAAACATGGTGCATGGAACCAAATAGGGAACCTGCAATGCGTTGGGCTTCTGCTTCTTTGGCGATATTGAAGAGGTCGTCGTAAATGCGATCGCCATAAGATAAGCCAGGGGGTGATAGTTGGGCAAAAGTTTGACCTTTGAGTTCATCACCCCAAGATACTGTAATGAATTGGTCATCAATCCACTCAGAGGGATAAATGGGGGGAATCCGAACCGCCTGGGAACGGGCCATAGCTAACCAGCGACCATCAGCGCAACGGTAGCCAATTTCGATCACATAATCGCGATCGCTTACAGGAATTGGTAAATACCATTCCCGCGCCATTTCATCGCAAGGGTATTCCTGAACGCTGTGGGGACTCTGATTGCTGAGATTTATACCTGTTACGTCATAAATCCGTAAAGCCAGTTGTTGCCCACCTAATCGCCGGAATTGTTCTTTTTGTTGACTGGAGATATCCCAGTAAGCATAAGCCCATTCCGGGTCTCTTGCCATCATAACTACGCGACTTTCACTATATCCGCTGCCAAGTTCCACTAGATTTTCATCAACTGAGGACAGGAAATCATCTGTTTGTTCTTCCTGGCCTAATGKAAACTTTGCTACTTCCACTTCTGCTTTTGCCTCCAAAGTACGGGATTGACTAGGGGATGAAAATCTTTGACGTTCAATATCTTGAATGGCAGCTAAAAGCTGGGCTTTACGCATTCGGCTATAGCGAGAAATACTGTACTCGCTGGCGACTTTGCGTAATTGTCGCAATGTCATTTCTTCCAAGGGGGGTCTTTCTTTGGCCATAGGTTGGTGATCTCCATGTGTTCAGACAGCAGGCTGTTGGCTCTGTAGATTTTCTTTGGGATCGTGGGGATCGCTCTCGTTAATCAACATATTGCAGAAAATATCCAGAGGGGTCAAGGGGTAATCCCAAAAATTATAAGTAAATATACTGTTTTATAAGGTTTTTGGGATCATTGTGTCATAGTTTCATGATATATCATGGAATTGGGGATCGTCTGCATCCAAAAAAAAATCCCCGGCGTGGGCCTGGGGTTGTAGGTAGATTCGTGAAGTACCCCACCCTGCCGCCCTAGAGGATGGGGCTTCCTGATTCAACGGGAACTGCATCTAACAAAACCGATGTTTTGCCAGGTTGTCTTACACTCCCGACCCAGGCAGTATCGCTGGTTCCCAACGACAATATCCGCAAGGCTTCATTTCTGATATTTTGTGCCGCATTGACATCTCGCTCATGGCAAGTCCCACAATGTTGACATTGCCATTGACGAATATCTAACGACAAACTATCTACTCGGTTGAGGCAAACGTGACAGGTTTTAGAGGATGCAAAGAAACGGTCAACCTCAATATAAGTTTTTCCTTCCCAAGTAGGGGTCGAGAGAGATGTCGCCATCTCCCCCTCCCATACAGAACCGTACTTGAGACTTTCACCTCATACGGCTCCTAATTTGACCGTCTCCTTGTTAAGAGTACAGCATCATCTCTTCATCAAGAGCTGTTTTATTGTCGTGACAATGGCGATGTAATAATTGAATATTCTTGTATTCATCCTTTCCGCCATGGCTTCTAGGTACAATGTGGTCTACTTCAATTAAATCTGATGGGGTAAAGAATTGCCCACACCAGGTACATCTACCTTTTTGCTTTTTGAGTAGTTTTGCTACCCTGTTTGGCGTATCGATTGCTTGTCCTCTCCTGGTTGCCCAGTAGGTCCAATTTCCGTCGTATGGTGTTGCGTCAGGGCGTATTAAGGTATGTCTGACAATTGGAGTCCAGTTGTGATTGAATAGATGTAACCCATCTTCGGTTTGGAACATCCACTTCTTATGTCTTTCTTTCCCATTGCTAAGTTTGATTGTTCCATGTCTGAAATAATTTCTTAGCTTTTCGTGACTTGCCTTTCCGCATCTTGATACTGTCCATGCCCGTAACATTTGCCAGATTGCATCATCTAATTTAGTGAAGGTCTCTGTTGAGACTACCGCTGAATAATAGTTTGACCATCCCCGAATAATTGGATTTAGTCTACTTATCAGGGCTGATTGAGGTGCTGTTTTGTATTGTTTTATTACACCTTTTATCGCTTCTGTGTGGGCAACTGCTTTTTGACTAGGTTTTATGTGGGTTTTATGTCCGATTAATTGGCTTGCTCTCCCACCTGTTTTCCCAGATTTGTACTTTCCTGTTGGATATTGCCTGATATTGAATCCTAGAAAGTCGAACCCTGGRTTCTCTGTCTTRCCGYCATACTCWATAGTTTTGAGTGTATGACAGATTCGAGTCTTTTCAGGTTTTATTTCTAGTCCTACAGGTTTTAGCCATTCAGAAATAGCAGTCTTGCACTGTTCAATGGTTCCTAGGTCTTTGGATATGACCACAAAATCATCGGCATATCTTATAAGGTTTACCTGAGTGGTTGTGCCTTTATTTGGATACATTCCTTTAACTAGCCTTTCTATTCCCAACAGTGCGATGTTGGCGAGTATTGGACTTATTACCCCTCCTTGAGGTGTCCCTGCTTCTGTATCCTCAAATACACCGTTATCTAGCACACCAGCTTTAAGCCATTGTTTCAGGTCTCTTTTTAGGCTGCTTGGACAATGAATTTTGGACAGTAGGTAGTCATGGTTTATTCGGTCGAAGCATTTCGCTATATCTGCATCAAGAACATAGTATTGTCCTTGTTTTATGGCAGTATATATTCTGCTTATTGCGTCATGGGCAGACCGTCCAGGACGGAACCCGTAGCTTGTGCTTTCAAACCTCGATTCCCATTCAGGTTCGAGGGCCGACTTAACCAAGGCTTGCCTTGCTCTGTCTTGGATTGTGGGTATGCCTAGTGGGCGTTTTTCATCCTTCCCAGGTTTTGGAATCCACACCCTCCGCAGTGGTTTTGCTTCGAGGTTTCCCTTAATGTTCTTAACAAGCTCAAACCTTTGTCGTGGAGAGATTGCTCTTACTCTATCAACTCCGGCTGTTTTCTTGCCTTGACCCGCTTGGGGGGCGGGTTTATTAAGCTGACTGTTGGGAAGCATGGCTGACCGTGGAACCCGCCCCTACAGGCGCACTGCTAAAAGCCTGGCATAATATGATTTCACCAGTAGACGTTGCAACCTTCGTGCCTTTGCGTCTTGTCCCGATTTAGCCGCTTGAAATATCCTCTTTTGGAGCTTAAAGACGTATCTCTGGACCTTGGCCCAGTTAATACTTCTCCATACAAACGCACGTCTTTGTAAGTTTTGGTTTCCCAAATTCCTTACTTTCTCTCGATTTCGTCATATTGACTCCTACTAGACTCTATTCTTACAATCAAACCGTGACCTGTTAGCATATCCCTGCCGTTACAGTAGGGCGTTGGCTTTTGGTCACATCTCACATCCTCTAGGACTTGCGGTTACACTTATCCCTACTGATATCTCGACCAGATAATCAGAGTCCAGGAGGACTTAAAACGTTCCGTTTATATGGGCATTCCATCTTTAGATTTGTCCTCTCCACCGGGGTACTTTTAAAGGTCTGTGTAGGTGTTTGCAATAAATACCCTACTTTTTCCCTTACTCTTTTGAGCGCAGCGTATCAACCTGTTTCGCTGCTAAATATTTACGATGGTTCAAGCCGGACATTCGGTTTCCCTAATCATGGATGGTTGGCAGTGGTCGCGTCTGGTAGTAGGTTCTACTTCACGCCTTCCGTTCCCCGCTTCAATCCTGGAGTTGTGATTTCCAAAACTGGGGGTGGCTATCGCCGTTACTCTCTCCGCAATTATTAAGGAATCGTTAAGATTTCCGATTTTGCGTTTTGACCTTGAGTTCCCTGCCTTGTTTTGTATATTTCTATACCAAACTTTGGGACATATAAACAGTTGTGGGATGGTCAGGGTACGAGTTCCTTATATTTCACCAAGGGGTGAAAGTCCCACTAGGAAGTTATTTCAGGCATTGCAGCCTTATTTGATTCCTAAACGTCTCGCACATCTTCTCAAGTATAGCTGTTTTGATTCGGTTTATGGGGTGGTGAGTCTGCTTTCTGGTATGTTTAAGGATATGGTAGCTATAGCCGCCTGCATAGAAGAGGTTGACTAATAGGATTAGAGTTTGACCTAGGGGCGATCGCACTTGGGAAAATACTGTATAGCTTGCCCATAATACTAACAGCAATTCTATCAGGGACACTAGGGAGCCATAATGTCGGGTATCCCAGTAAGAAATAGGACTGATAAAACGGTAGTTACTGAAGGGGAAAAAATGGCGATGGGCATCATCGTTATGGACTGGCAAATCTAATAAGTTATGCCCAATTAGACTTAGGCAAAAAACTTGAGGTATATAACCTCCGACTTTAAAGGCGATCGCCAATCCTAAAATCCCCAGCGGTATAGAATGGAAAATGGCAACAATTTTGCTTATAGCTGGTGAGTGATAAGCCTCCGACCAGATTTGAGATTCTGGCATTTTGGCGATAAATTTTGCACAACCGTAGAATATAAAGATGGGAATATCTGGTAAAATACCTCCTAAAAAAATGAATAAATTAGCATCGGGGTGGCTGGAATTTGCCAATAAAGCCAGATTTATAATTCCGTGACTGGGGGTATTCATAACCAAAATTAATTTGAGGTAATCAGAGTCAGGCGACCATTTTGAACATAATCAAAAATGCGATTAATTTGATGGCGTTCTAAATCAGTAATCTGAGTATCGGACAATATGAGTGACATTAATCCCAGATATTGCACATAGGTCAGTTTCCCGGAAGTTAAGATTTGATTAATTAGTTGAGTAGGGGTTGTGGTTGAGTTTTGCTGATTATTCCAAGGCATAGTTTGGGCTGATTTACGGTTTCATTAGGAATGGATAATCATCTAGTATGGCATGATCAATCCTACCCTAGGGGCGGGTTATCCTGTCAATCATTAATTCCCGCGATGTTTGTGGGTAAGGTTGGGGGAGGAAATAAGTATAATTAACTATTGATCTTGGGTATGAGGTATCAAACCCATAATTGAGAATGAAGTTTGAGTTTTGTAAAGTTATGTTAAGGTGTGTTGCAATACGTCACAAGTCTGAACAGAAACCTCCCCCTAGGCTGAAAGTTCGTGTTAGGATTTTGGCTTAGTAACTGACGAGATAAATTTTTGGGAGAAGACCTTTGACTCTACGGGTTGCTGTTGTCGGATCTGGTCCTGCGGGTTCATCCGCAGCCGAAACGCTAGTAAAAGCTGGAATTGAAACCTATTTATTCGAGCGCAAACTGGATAACGCCAAACCCTGTGGTGGTGCTATTCCTCTGTGTATGGTAAGTGAATTCGACCTGCCACCCGAAATCATTGATCGGCGGGTTAGAAAAATGAAAATGATTTCCCCCTCTAACCGTGAGGTGGATATCAATTTAGAAAATGAAAACGAATATATCGGAATGTGTCGTCGGGAGGTCCTCGACGGTTTCATGCGTGACCGTGCCGCGTCCTTGGGTGCTAACCTAATCAACGGTACTGTTCACAAGTTAGAAATCCCCGCCAGCAGTGGCGAACCTTACACGATCCACTACAATGACCATTCTAGTGGTGATGCGGTAGGAACTGCCAAAACCCTGAAAGTAGATCTCGTCATTGGTGCTGATGGGGCTAACTCCCGTGTAGCGAAGGCTATTGACGCTGGGGATTATAATTATGCGATCGCCTTCCAAGAGCGGATTCGCATCCCGGCTGATAAAATGGCTTATTACGAAGATCGGGCGGAAATGTATGTAGGGAATGATGTTTCCCCGGACTTTTACGCCTGGGTGTTCCCGAAATATGATCACGTGGCGGTGGGAACCGGAACCATGAAGGTTAACCAAGCGATGATCAAAAAGCTGCAAGCCGGAATCCGCGCCCGTGCAGCCCATCGGATTGAAGGTGGTAAAATCATTAAAGTAGAAGCTCACCCGATTCCAGAACATCCCCGTCCCCGTCGGGTTGTGGGTAGGGTAGCCCTAGTGGGAGATGCAGCCGGAACGGTAACTAAGTCTTCTGGTGAAGGTATCTATTTTGCGGCTAAGTCTGGTCGTATGTGTGCTGAAACGATTGTGGAAACTTCCAACGCGGGTCAGCGTATCCCCACTGAAGATGATTTGAAACTGTATCTGAAACGCTGGGATAAACAGTATGGCATGACCTACTTAGTGCTGGATGTCCTGCAACGGGTATTCTACCGTTCTGATGCAAGTCGGGAAGCATTTGTAGAAATGTGTTCTGATCTCGATGTACAACGGATGACGTTTGACAGCTATCTGTATAAGACAGTTGTTCCGGCTAACCCGTTAGTACAAATGAAGATCACAGCCAAAACTCTGGGTAGTCTGCTACGGGGTCACGCCCTAGCGCCCTAGTTTAACCTGAAAGTTAGCGCCCCGCTCTCAAGAGACGGGGCTCTCTTTTAGTTAAATAACTGACCGCCTATGGTGTTGTAAGGGCGGGTTATAAAGATTCTGGACTTATATCAAAGGCGATCGCAGAACCGGCCCCTACAAGGGCGGGTTATAAGGATTCTGGAGTTATATAAAGGCGATCGCAGAACCCGCCCCTACATATTACATATCTGACCGCCTATGGTGTTGTAAGGGCGGGTTATAAAGATTCTGGAGTTATATCAAAGGCGATCGCAGAACCCGCCCCTACAAGGTTATTGGTGAAAAATCAATGAAATCTAACAGGTGATGAGCTAATTGTAATTTAGTGCATCCGCTGATCTTCTGTTTTTTGCCGTGGCGATCGAGTAAGATGGCTTGGTTGGTGTCGCTACCAAAACCCGCCCCAGGTTGGTCAATGGGGTTAGCAACGATCGCATCTAAGTTTTTGCGCTGCAATTTTTCCCAAGCCGGGGCTAAAATATCTCCTGTTTGCGCCGCAAAGCCAACTAACTGCTGGTCGGGGCGTTTTTTTTGTGCCAATTGAGCGACAATATCGGGTACAGTTTCTAAGTCTAGTTGTTGAGGAAGCGATCGCTTAGGTAACTTTTCCGGGTGATAAGCGGTAGGTCGGACATCAGCCACCGCCGCCGCCATAATGGTCAGGTTGGCGGCGGGAAATAATGATAACATTGCGTCAGACATTTGCTGGGCGGTAGTAACACTAACTAACGTCACCTCTGATAGAGTCTCCACCATCTCCACATTCATGGGACCATATACCATTGTCACCCGTGCGCCTCGGTGGACTGCGGCTTGAGCGATCGCTATTCCCATTTTACCAGTAGCGGGATTACCAATAAACCGCACCGGGTCGAAATGTTCGCGAGTTCCCCCGGCGGAAATTAGCACCTGTTTATTAGCGAGATCTCGATCGCCTTGGGTATGCAGTAGGGAATAAATATGAGCTAATATTTGTTGAGGTTCTGCCATACGTCCGGCTGCTAAAACCTCAACTGATTGGCTGTCGGTATTATTGGGGATATCGCAGGCGAGAATACCAGGAATGGGAGTAATGCTGTGAAAGCGACTATCTGTTAAAAGCAGTTGCCAATTTCGCGCCACCGCTGGCTGTTTCCACATTTCCCGGTTCATAGCTGGAAGCAATAAAATCGGACAGGTGGAAGCCAAAACCGTATTAGTGAGCAAGTTATCCGCCATTCCGGTGGCTAGTTTACTGAGGGTATTGGCGGTTAGGGGTGCAATGACGAAAATATCAGCCCATTGTGCTAACTGAATATGAAGGGGGCGACCGTGGGTAGGCTGCCAAAAGTCGCGATCGGTATAACTGCGATCGCGCGATAAGGTAGCTAAAGTTAGGGGGGTAATAAATTGTTGAGCCGAGTCGGTGACGATAGTACGGACTTCAGCCCCCGATTTTGCCAAAGTGGAAACCACCTCACAAATTTTGTAGGCGGCTATTCCACCAGTTACCCCAATTAAAATACGTCGCCGGTCGGACATAAAAGCTAATGGCTGTGTTAGTGATATTTAGTACGCGCAGAAACCGGGTTTCTAACTAACCGATTTTCCTAGAAACCCGGTTCCTATAATACTGCCACCCTGGCGCGTATTGTGGTTTTGGCGTATGCTATAATTTTTTAGGCTTCGTCATAGGCTTCTAAATCCAATAAGTGAATATAAGGTTCAACCAATTCTGGACGCTGGAAAGCGATCGCTCTGAGTAAATGCCAATCCTGCAATCCCTCAAATGCGTTGCTGTAATTATCCACTTCCAAGCGGGAAGCTAACTGAGCCACATCATCTGCTGTCAATGCGGAAATCTTGGGTGAAGATTGAGTCAACATTTCCATCTTGCAATACCTCCAGTTCAGTTGCATTTCCCGTGAGCCTTGGGGTTAAGTATGTCCCCCCTCTTTTATCTTAAAGGGTTAATGGTTATTAGGCAGGGTTTTGATCACAAAACTTTGTATTAACCCCAAAATATCGGGACAAATCTCGTGACCCATGTTGTACTCATGATATTCCACCGTTGCCCCTAATTTCTGGAAACTGTCCCGCGCCTGGTGAGCAGCTCCGAGGGGGACGACCATATCTTGTTTACCATGAGCCATTAAAATCGGCGGTAGAGGGGTCTGTTGGGGTTCTGGTTTAAAGTGTAAGTAGCCACTGAGTACAATCAGACCTGCAAAACCCATTGTCCGTCCGACATCAAAAGTCATGGCTCCCCCCTGGGAAAAACCCCCTAAAATCGTGCGTTGTGGCGGTATTCCAGTGGTTTTGGCGATCGCGTGTAACCAATCAATTAGTTTTTCCCGGCTTTCCTCAATTCCATCATATTCCTGAGTTTCTAAAGCGTACCAAGCGCGACCCCCCGGAACTTGTGGGTGAGGAAAGGGAGCTTCTGGGAACTCAAACCAATAATCGGGTAATTTCAACATGGGAGCCAAAAAGGTCAGATCCTCACAATTCGCACCCCAACCATGCAGGAATATGATTAAACCTTCGGGATTTTCCGGGTTTTCTGGTTTGACTGTATATGAGTGTAACGACATATTTGATTCTGACCTGTTGGTTTACTTATCGATATCCTACATTACTTATAAAAAACACTCAAGCCATTGGGATATTTATCAGTTCAATAATATCTGATATATCTAGGTATTTTCATAAATAGCTGGGCGGGATCTATAGTCTACATAAATTGACAATTCACCCATAATGTGCTAGTTTAACAAGCAGTCCTAAATTACTGATAAACATAGTGGCAGTTTAAGCAGATAATGCCAAAACATGGCATTGGTTGCTCAGTTGCTAATCATTGATTATTTCTACGATCATGATAATTATACACCTATCTTAGTTGTAAATATGTCGAATCCAAAAGTTATTACCACCGCAAAAGTTGAGTCTGCAGAAAATCAGATTAGGGAAAATCAAAAGCGGATTGACTACAATACCCTTGAATATCCGATTGAGGTTTTAGTGGATAAGTATTTAACTGGAATTGATGAAAACACCAACGAAATATTTATACCTGACTACCAAAGAGAAATGGCTTGGGATGAGGCGCATCAGTCAAAATTTATTGAATCGGTTTTTCTCGGTCTTCCAATTCCCTATATTTTCATTGCTGATGTTTCCCAAGAAGAAGATGATCAAAATGACTCACGGTTAGAAATTATAGATGGAACCCAGAGAATACGAACCTTAGCTAGATTTATAAATAATGAACTCCAATTGTGTGAACTCAAAAAGTTAACGGAATTAAACTGGTTTCATTTTCAAGATTTGTCGAAATCTCGTCAGCGACGATTTCTTAGAAATACTATTCGATTAATTAAATTAACTGAAGATGCTGATGAAGAAGTCCGCCGAGATTTGTTTGAACGGATTAACTCAGGAAGCATTGAGCTTAACCAAATGGAGAAACGAAGAGGAAGTCAGCCAGGATTATTTTTAGATTTGATAGAACAGTTATCAAAGGAACCAAAATTTATCAGCTTATGTGCTTTTTCAGAAACAGCTATCAAACAACGTGATCCTCAAGAGTATGTTTTGAGGTTCTTTGCTTTTTTAGAAAAATATCAATCTTTTTCGGGAAATATTCATGATTTTTTAGATAACTACTTAAAAGATAAAAATGAACAATTAAAGAAACATAACAACCCACAATCAGAATTAGAGCATCTGCGCCATGAATTTATGTCAATGCTATCGGTAATAGAAACATACTTTCCTGATGGTTTGCGAACAGGTAAACATAAAATTAGACCTATAACTCGCATCAAATTTGAGTCTATATGTGTAGGCGTGGCTTTGGCTTTGCGTGAGCAAAAAGATTTAGTGCCCAGGTCTACAGACTTTTTAGAATCACCAGATTTTAATAAATTGACTAGCAGTGATGCTAGTAGTTCTGGTAATAAGGTTATCGGTCGAATTGATTATGTTCGTAACCAGGTGTTGGGTTAATCTATGGATAGTACATTATGGGAATATTTTAATAAACAGTCTGTAGAAGTTAGTCAATACTTTATGTTTCTTAAACGACTGGAACAAAAAACAATGATAATAGATAATTATCAACTTTATGTTGGTGATATAAATGCGGGTCAAATAATTGATAAAAATGACCAGATTTATTTCAATACTGATATCGAAAAAACTCTGAAAGCTAATGGTTTTTTATGGCTATATAATTTGGTGGAGGGGACTATGAGGAGGGCGATTGAATATATATTTGATTACCTGGATAGTCATCAAGTTGATTTTGATGTTTTGAGACGAGAACTGAAAATAGTGGTATTAAAGAATATCAAAAAGCGATCGCCTGAAAAAATTATAGATAAAATTGATAAAATATCTCTGGATATTATCATTGAAACTTGGGATAATGATGATATTTTTTCAGGAAATATAGACGCTAAAAAAATCAAAGATGTAGCCAAAACTTATGGTTTTTCTAGTAAAACATCTCCTCAAAGAACCCAAAATGGTGAGCATTTGTTATTAATAAAAAATCATAGAAATGATTTGGCACATGGTTTAAAATCCTTTAATGATATTGGTAAAGATACCACAGCCATAGAACTTTTTAAAATCAAAAATAGAGTGATAATTTATCTACGAGAAATTATCATAAATATCGAAACTTATTTAGCCAATCAAGAGTATTTAAGAAACCCCGTAAATTCACCCTAGGGTAAAATATGCTGCTATACTGTGTAAGATTTGACATCAGAGGAAGGGAATATGCTTTCTGATATCATTACGCAAAATCGCTTAGATCTGGGTCTGGGGACTTCTGGTAACGATGTGATCATTATGTCAGAACTACCACCAGAACAACTTACTCGTTTTAGCTCTTCTCCTCTGACGGAGGCGATCGCTCTTTTTAAATCAGAACCTACTTGGTGCTAATGTGACTTTATTTGATGTGGGTGGTTTATTTGAGGATGCGATCGCCAATCCTGAACAATTTGGATTAACTAACGTCACCGACAGTAGTATATCATTTGTATCAGGAACCATTGTCGATAATCCAGAGCAGTATTTATTCTGGGATATCCTACACCCCACCACCACCACCCATCAAATTATCGCCAGTGATGTCTATGAGCAACTGCTAATAGATTATCAGTAGATTGCCAAAAAACTAGAGTCCGGTGGGTTATATTTGAAGGTAAGAGGGGAAATATTATAGCTAATACTGTGATATCCTCCTCACCCCAAATTAGTGATAATAGCCCTAATTTTCAGTGTGTTTAAAGGTGTTTAAAACGGATAGCGCATAATCGCCGCCAAACTACCGCCACCTGGTATATCATCCCGGCGCACACCCAAAACTCGCGCCCCTGTCAGTAGCGCACGCCCGGCAATTTCATCAATAATGTTGTAGCTCATGGCACAGGGACCTTCAGCAAAACTAATAACGCCGTCATCGTCAATAGTACCTGGTTTAGCGTCATCTATATCAACCAATAACTTGTGTACTGCGCCATAGGTAGCAGCGCGCGCCGCCTGGGAGATATCGGTAGTAGTACGATTTTCATTAGTCCGCTGGTTGAATAAGGCCTGTATATCGGCAAGTTCTTGACGGAACAACTCATCGAGAATTTCCCGCGCCGCCGTTGCTAATTCGGCATCACTCATGGCTTCAGGATTGGTAGTAATGGCGCTGTTTGCTAGGTGAGGATAGGATTGCACCTGGCGATATATTGACAATAACGGTTCGGTAGCGGCGATAATTAGGGGAGTTTCGCGACCTCCTAGCAGGTCACGCAGTGCTTGATCTATTTTCCTGGCGTACTGGGTCAGACGGACTTTCATGCCTTCGGAACCTTGAATGCGACCACTGGGGGAACGGTCTTTGATGGAAGTTTTCCCGGCGGCGCTGGCGGCGGACTCTGGTAAACTGTCCACTTTCACCTCAAAGGCGGGCATATCTGCGGAAACTTCAACTACCCGAACGCTATTTTGAGCTAGGGCGAGGACAAAGGCTGATTGTGGGACGGTGACAGCCCGCAACAGGCGCTTGAGATAAAAGCGATCGCTTACTTCGACAATGGGTTCTAAACGGTTAGGTAGACGGAAGGTACGCAGATATTCGGGTGTGGCAAAGATAGCCAAGCTATTAGCCTGATATTTCCAGAATTCATCATCATCAATGAGGTCTAATAACATCTCCTCGATCGCTGCTACTTCCCCCTTATTGTGTTCGGCTAGTTGGTTTGTGGCTTCGGTCACTAGGTTTTTTAGGGCAATGCGATCGCCTTGGTTCTCAATGGTGATCGGTGTGGTAGGTAGATAAATGCTAACTCTGGCGGAACCGCGACTGTGCAGCAAAGCCTCAATATCCGCCTGAGTGGGAATGTCAATATGGAGCATAGGTATCAGTTTATAGGTTGATTTGATTCTGTTACCATATCAGTAATTATCACATTATGGGCTTCAATATAGTTATTCAGTTCAAATTAACTACCGCCATATTCGAGAAAATATAGCCTTTTCCACCTCACCCCATCTCCCCCTAATTAGGACAAAGCTACTATTTATGTCTTGAGGAAGACATGATTGGACTCCGCCTTCAAAATCGGTCTCCGTTTAATTAACAATTAATTAATCAGTCATGTGTTTTTGCCCCTCAACTGTGGCAATTAGAGATAATTGGTGCTGGAAAATTTACCAACTCCACTGAACAAGAGATATTTAGGCAGCCAGGTGTCTGAGGAATAGTTTTTGATAGACCATCTTCTCGGTTAGGGATAATTGGGGACTTTTTTGGCAAATGTCGAGAGTAAGTGCTGAAGTGGGGCCGAAATGTGAAACAATCAAATCAAGGCGATCGCAGTCCTTAGCAACCACGATCGCCCATGAAGTTGACATATCTAAACTGGAATACTCATGACTGTTGCTCAAGCCGTCTTCCCCATTGACTTGGGAGCCTACCAATACCTGAAACTTGACCCAGCCCATAGCACCCTAACCGACGAACAACGAAAGGCCCTGAAAGCTAATATTGAACTGGTCAGAGATGCGATCGTCTTCTTCACCGCCACCGGCGCAGCGCGCGGAGTTGGCGGACACACAGGGGGACCTTACGACACCGCCCCAGAAGTAATGATCCTTGATGCCTTATTTCGCGGTTCTCCCGACAAATTCGTGCCTATCTTCTTTGACGAAGCCGGACACCGGGTGGCTACCCAATATTTAATGTCCGTACTCGAAGGATCTATGCCCGCCGAACAACTCCTTAGCTATCGCGCCGCTCATTCCCAACTACCCGGACACCCAGAATTAGGACTGACCCCCGGCGTAAAATTTAGCTCTGGTCGTCTCGGTCATATGTGGCCTTACGTCAACGGCGTGGCTATGGCTAACCCCAACAAAACCGTTTTCTGTCTGGGTTCCGATGGTTCTCAACAGGAAGGAAATGATGCCGAAGCTGCTCGTTTGGCTGTCTCCCAACAGCTTAACGTTAAACTGATTATTGATGATAACGATGTCACCATCGCCGGACACCCTTCTGATTATATCCCTGGCTATACCGTCGCCCAAACTCTCATCGGTCATGGTCTGAAAGTCCTAGAGGGAGATGGAGAAGATATTGATAGCCTCTATGGTCTGATCTGCCAAGCTATTAATACAGATGGTCCGGTGGCGCTGATTAACCATCGGAAAATGTGTGTGGGAATTGAAGGACTCGAAGGTTCCCCCCACGGTCATGATGTGATTTCCGTAAAGGCGGCGATCGCTTATTTGGAAGCCAAAGGTCGCACCGAAGCCGTTAAATATCTCCAAGGTATCCAAGCACCTAAACAAAACTACACCTTCATCGGTTCTAGTGACGATCTCGGTTCCAACCGTAACGTCTTTGGGGATGCCGTCGTTTCCGTTCTCGCTACCATGACAGATAGCGATCGTCAAGAAAAAGTCGTTTGTGTCGATAGCGACCTAGAAGGGTCCTGTGGTCTACAAAAAATCCGCACCGCCTACCCAGAAATCTTTATCAAAGGCGGTATTATGGAGCGCGGTAACTTCTCCGCCGCCGCCGGCTTTGGTATGGAAAAAGGCAAACAGGGGATTTTCGGCACCTTTAGCGCTTTCCTAGAAATGTGCATTTCTGAAATTACCATGGCGCGCCTGAATTACTCCAACGTCCTCTGTCACTT
The DNA here is from genome assembly GCF_046480465.1 of Arthrospira sp. PCC 8006. Classification (NCBI taxonomy): domain Bacteria; kingdom Bacillati; phylum Cyanobacteriota; class Cyanophyceae; order Oscillatoriales; family Microcoleaceae; genus Arthrospira; species Arthrospira sp. PCC 8006. The sequence continues at coordinate 3,294 of NZ_PKGG01000096.1, read as the reverse complement.
CTCCCATAGCGGCATTGACGACATGGCTGATAATACCTGCCATTTCGGAATTAATAATATGTTCGCCGACAACGGTTTAGATGACGGCTACGAAACTCGTTTGTATTTCCCCGCTGACGCTAACCAGATGAAAGCCTGTGTCGAAGCCGTATTTTTTGACCCCGGACTGCGGTTTATCTTCTCTACCCGTTCCAAAGTTCCCTATATTCTCAACAGTGACGGAAATAATTTCTTTGGCGACAGCTATAAATTCATCCCTGGTAAAGATGAGGTAATTCGCGAGGGTACTGCTGGCTATATTGTCAGCTTTGGCGATAGTTTGTACCGTTCCTTAGATGCTGTCGAACGCCTCAAACAAGAAGGTATTGATGTAGGGTTAATTAATAAATCTACCCTAAATGTCGTTGATGAAGATATGTTAGCCAAAATCGGAAAGGCTCCCTTTGTCATGGTCGTCGAAGCCTTTAACCGTCGCACTGGACTCGGTAGCCGTTTCGGTTCCTGGTTACTAGAACGTGGCTATACTCCCAAATATGCCTATCTTGCTACTCACAAGGAAGGTTGTGGCGGTCTGTGGGAACAGTTCCCTCATCAGGGTATTGACCCCAACGGTATTATGGCTAAGGTTAAGGAATTAGTCGGTTAGTCACCAAACAACCTGTTTGCTGATTAATAGATCACAAAATATAGGGCGGGTTAATCAAGTTGATCAACCCGCCTTGGTTTAGAGTTTATGCAGCATCAAATCTGAACCTAACTATCGCTGCAATTCTATGCTTTATTCGCTTTTTTGCGAAGGTTGGAAGCGACAAAGCCAGCACCAATAGCGCCTAGACCGAAAATCATACCTGGTTCTGGTACAGCAGCACCAACCACTTTCCAGTCTGGTCCATTATAAAATGCTCGCAGGGCATCATCGCCAGGACCACCCGACTCAGACCATGCAGCACTTACACGAATACCACCAATAGACCTTACTGAGGGGTCAAGTCCTAAGTCAGCCAAGGATACTCCCCAAGAACCGACATCTTGAACATTACGTCCGATTTCCATTGTATTAATTCTAAACCCGGCATTATCCCAGCGGTCTTTTGTAATAGTAAAGGTATTACCCAAACTGTTGCCTCGTCCGTCGATCGCTTGAACTGTTACAGCACTGTTCATGCCACGTTCCCACAAAAACAGGTTATCAACCCGACGATCAAACCAAACATTGATCGCGAAACTGCCGCGGTCTTCTCCATCGATAATGCTGTTCAGGTTATTATTTCCCAAAGATGTCACAATGTCTTCATTGGTGGGGTCTTCCTGGGATGTTCCTACGGTTGCTAGAGGCCCCATATCAGAACTAGCAGCACCTGTGTTACCACCAGTATAGGGGTCGTTATAAACGATGTCAGCGCGATCGACAAAGGCAAAATTACTGAAAATATTGCCATTAACCTCAACAGAATTCAGCCAGACATCCCCTCTCGGAGCATCTCTCCCTGTTAAGGCGTACTCAAAGTTGGTATCGAAGGAAAAGGCTTGAGCGGAACCTGCGAATCCTAGACCACCGGCTAGTAAACCTAAAAATACTGATAGACTTAGTTTGGTGTTCATAATTTTTACCTCTGGTGTGATAATTTGACTAACTTGGATAAATTTTCTGGACTTCGTACTTTCGTACTATTCATGTTGTAGCATCATTTCCCTGGTGTGTCTAATGTAAAACACCTTTTTTACCAAAGATTTATTAATGTATGGCTTTTGTAAAGGTAGCTTTTTATATTTGTGACCATTGTCTTGAATGTATGTGTCACAAATCACAACCTGCTGTGATCAGACCAGTAGGAAAATATTTAAGCTGAAAATATTGCCAACAGAGTGCTAATTGACGCTCAAGGTCTAGTAATGTCAATTTTAATTTGTCCGCTAAAGTCAGGAATGGGGGGAGCGAGTTTAATTAACTGGATCTGAACCCGCTCAACCTGGGACTGTTCCAGAATGGCTTGAGCGATCGCCTCTGCTAGTCTCTCGACCAGAGCAAATTTAGCCGTTTTGACAATATGCTCAACTGTAGCAATAGTTCCCCGATAGTCTACCGTATCTGCGATCGTATCACTATGTCCGGCAACGCACAAGTCAAACCACAAGCGCACATTAACTTCAAACCACTGACCTAATACCCTTTCCTCCTGGAGATATCCCGTATAACCATAACTGCGGATACCTTTAATTTCAATTGAGTCCATATTTTTAGCTAACCTTTTTGTGATTGTGATCTTAATTTTCACCCAAAGCGCCACCTATGGTAGAAATATAGGCCCATGACCCAGGAAATTTTAGCGTTGAGGTTCCTGGTATTTGGCGATCAGACTCCCTCCCGGCTACAGGGGATTGATTGCTAAGAGATGAAATTGTCGTTGGGTTGATCAATATTTGCGGAATATATGTTATAGTGAATTTGGTCTTAGGGCATGTAGCTCAGTGGATAGAGCATCAGATTCCGGTTCTGAGGGTCGGGGGTTCAAATCCCTCCATGCTCGTTTTTTCTATTGCCTTATCCTGACGGCGATAGCGGGAATTTACTTAACCCGATAGTCGTACCGTCACACTCAAAATGCACTCCATTCAGTCTTAGCACACGGGACAATTGGTGCATATCCCTTAGCAACAAATCTTAATTATTGGCGGGTTAATCAATAAGCACAACTTAATCAATATGTCAAATATCCATACCTCCCCTCAACCAAACACCGATAGGGTAGTTCCCTTGTGATAGCAGTCAATGGCAAGCCTATCGGTTCGTTCGTCACCATTGACTGCTATCACATCGGTCACTTCCCCAATAGTACTTGTTCCGGTTATGGGGGGAGGGTATGATTCAAAGTCAACACGATAGCCGTAGGTAGCCGTAGAGGGGAACCTTCTAAGTAATCAATGTACAAAGATATAAGACCGCCTTTCCGTGGACTATACCTATAGGTAAACCTATGAGCGATCGCCTATCCGGTTATCTATGGGTCTGATTCATAATCTCCGGTGAGGGGAAACTATGGGCTATCATCTACCGACTCTAACCCGATACCCCTAAACAACTTTTCAACTGGTGACAATTACCGAGATGGGAATCGATACCCACATAATCCTCAGCAAGTCTCCAATCTTTGATGGTAATCATCCCGTGCGGAAACCGATACCAACATAATCAGTTCACCCCCAAAATCTTAGTCGTAGGTTGTAGGTAAAGCTATCTGTTAGGGGTCAAGTAGTTATGGGTAATATCTGGACATGATAGGGTGAGCATTCGTA
>NZ_PKGG01000080.1:0-20781 GCF_046480465.1 Arthrospira sp. PCC 8006 | reverse complement strand
CACCAGCGCCATTTTTTGGGGTTTAGCTAACTTGGAGATTCGGCAAATTGATCTATTACTACAATTTCCCCAAGTTGGCCTGATACCAGAGTGGTTACAGTTCTGGTCTGGTATTACTTTTGTCGGTTTATTGGGCTGCACCATTGCTTTATCTTTGGCAGTAATTCACTATGTAATTATCCCGATTTTACGCCTTCTAGGATGGAAATAAATATCAGCAATAATCCCGCTGTTGATAGCAGTGTTTATATGTCTAGTTACTCATCAAATATAGGTAAAGTAAACCAGAATGTTGCTCCTTCCTTCGGAGTGGCGATCGCACCTATTTTACCACCGTGGGCGTTGATAATTTGCCGACACAAATATAAACCCAAACCTAACCCTTGAATATTACCCACAGTTCGCCCCCGTTTATATAAATCAAAAATCCCATCTAATTCCTGTTCACTCATACCATTACCATTGTCTTTTACAGTGCATCGGATTAACTTAACCTCGGTATTTTTTAGGGAGATAAATTCTGTAATTAACTCCGCTGACAGAGTGATAATAATACCCGGAGGATTATATTTAATCGCATTAGATAACAGGTTATCAAAAACTCTCCATAGCTGATTAGGGTCAGCTTGAACAGCCGGTAAATTCTCCGGTATCTGATTATTTATTTCCGCTTGTTCCTTTTGTAAAATTAGCTCTAATTCTAGGGATAATCTGTTAGTAAATTGACGCAAATTTAACGATTGACAATTAAGATGAATACCTTTTAATTCTATATCGCTGGTTTGCACTAAGGAATTAATCAAAGCCAATTGGCGCGTGCAACTGTTAGCCATGCGCTTTAAAATTGATGGGGCTACAGGTAATTCTTCATAATTTTCTGGTATTTTTTTCAGGAGATTTTGCAGCACCATTAACATTCCAGTAACCGGATTTCGTAAATCATGGGACATGGCATGAATATAAATCCGCAGTGCCGATTCTATCTTTTGGCGCTCCGTAATTTCTCGCTCTAATTGCTGATTTTGGGTGATTAATTGCTGTTTTTGTTGACTAATGGTTAGCTGGGTTCTCACCCTCGCTAAGACTTCCTGCACATGAAAGGGTTTAGTAATATAATCCACCCCTCCCACATCAAAAGCTAATACTTTATCCATGGTATCACTCAACGCACTCAGAAAAATAATAGGAATCTCTCTAGTTGTCGGGTCATCCTTTAAATATTTAGCCACCTGATAACCGTCTAATTCTGGCATCATAATATCCAGTAAAATCAAATCAGGTGGTTCCACTGCTACCGCCTGTAGCGCCCGCTGACCATTGATAGCTTTACGGACTTTATAGCCCTGTTCTAGTAACATTTGCGACAGGAGGCGCAGGTTCTCTGGAATATCATCAACAATCAAAATATCAGGTTGAAATTCCGAACTAATATCGCGATTCATATTGGAAATCCCTATAATACAACTCAAATCAAAGTTTGAGTAACATCATTTATTGTATCTAATCGAAAATTATTTACCAACTCCGTGAGAGTGGCCACTAATTCCGTTTCTGATTCGGGAATTTGAGTAATTAATTGGAATACCTCCGCATCATCTCCAGAAATAGCCGCCTTATGAAGCCGTTTTAGCCAATCGAAAGKCATAACCATTAAGGCTTGCGGTGTAAGGGGGCGCAGTGATTGGGAAGCAGCGCTAGGGAGGTTAGGTTCCATCAGATAACGGTAGCGCAGACCTAAATGAATTGCCATTTTTTCCAGTAAATCGGGATTCTGAAAAGGTTTGCGTAAGATATCATCACAGCCAGCATTGATAATATCTACCTCCTGTTCACTTAGGGCGCTGGCGGTGAGAGCAATTATTTTAACTTGATCACCACAGGGACGCGATCGAATTTGGCGCGTCGCCTCATAGCCATCCATAATTGGCATCCTCATATCCATCCAAATTAGTTGCGGTTTGTGAGTTTCCCAAGTGGCGATCGCCTCCCGACCATTTTCTGCTTCCAAAACCTGAAATCCTAAAGGTTCTATAATTCTAGCTACCAATAGTCGGTTTTCTGGAACTTCATCTACTACTAAAATTCGGTAATTTTGACCATCAGATTTAATCGCAATTTTCCGGATAGACACAGGAGTAATAGTCAGGGGCTGGGCTGTAGCCAAATCTAAGGGAATCTCAAAACTAAATTTACTCCCCACACCCCTAGTGCTATCAACTGTAATATCTCCTCCCATTAACTGCACAAATTTTCGACTAATTGGCAACCCTAACCCGGTTCCTTCCTGAGAATAACGCCCGATTTCTGTTTGCACAAAAGCATCAAATAAAGCATCAATTTCCTCACTCGATATTCCTGGCCCTGTATCTTCAACCATAAACTGCATCAGTACAGTATTAGAATCTGTCTCAGCATCTTTAGGTGTTGGTAGAGTCTTAGTGTATAATGTAACTTCCCCGGCTATGGTGAATTTAATAGCATTAGCGAGTAAATTGATTAAAACTTGTCGCAGCTTTTTCTCATCACCTAACACATATCGAGGTAAATATATGGGGCGATTAATAGTTAAGACAATATCTTGATTGGCAGCTTTTAATTTAAACATTTCCTCCAAGGTTTCCAGAAGGCGATGCAGGTCAAAAGGATGAATTTCTAAAGTGATTTTTCCCGCTTCAATTTTGGATAAATCCAGAATATCATTAATCAGTTCTAGGAGGTGTTCACCACTGCGATTAATAATTGCTAATTCCTGGGAACCTTCAGCAAATATGGGGTTATCAGCCATCAATTGACTAAACCCCAGAATCGCATTAAGGGGGGTTCTTAATTCATGGCTCATATTGGCTAAAAATGTACTTTTGGCACGGTTGGCAGCATCGGCAGCGCGTCTGGCTTCTTCTAGGGCAATATTTTGGGTAGCTAGTTTCAGCCTTTGTTGTTTTTCTCGTTCTAATAAATTGGCTTGGGCGAGGGCTATTCCCATTTTAGCAGCTACTGATTCTAAAAGATCGATTTCTTCATCTGTCCAGGTGCGACTGTTGCTACATTGACTTAGATAAATTGCGCCGTTGGGTTCGCTGTGATAGGATGTGCGAATAGCTAAAAGAGATTTGATCTCAAATTGCTGGCAAAATTCCAGGGCTCCTTGTAGGTTGTTATCCCTGTTATTATCTTCGGTAATGATGGCGACATCCTGACTGAGAATCCTGTCAATATAGGGATAATTTTCTAGGGAATATTGCTGATTTAAAATCGGGGGATACTCACATTTTAAATATTCCGCAACGGCTTTAATTTGGGGTGTGGGGCTAGATAAATAAGTGTAAATTGTACAGCGATCGACCGCGAAGGTTTGACCAATACGGTTGGCGGCAGTTTGAAAAATTTGCTGGGAATCCAAACTAGATCTTAGTTCCTCCGTGATTTGTCGCAGCAGTCTTTCTCTCTCAAATTGGCGGCGGAGAGCTTCTTCTGCTCGGCGGCGATCGGTGATATCATTACTGCTAGTAAGTAGACATTCTTGGGTGTTCAAATTAATGATATCTGCCGAAATTAATCCGCTTCTAATCTCACCATTTTTAGTTCTGAATTCTAGTTCAAAGTTGCGAACTTGACGATTTTTGGCTATAATATCTAACATCTCTGACCGTTGCTCAGAATATACCCAGAGGTTGAGTTCGTCAAAGGTGCGATTGATAATTTCTTCGGAATTGTAGCCAGTGACTAAGCAAAAACTTTCATTAACTTCTAGGTGAATACCATCATCAAGACGACTGATTGTAATGGGGTTAGGGGCTGCATGAAAGGCTGTCGAAAATTTTTGTTCTGACTCCCTAAGTGCAGCTTCTGCGGCTTTACGTTCTCGCACGGCGGCTTCGGCAATTTTCACTTTTTGTTCCAGTTGTTGAGTACGCTCTGCCACTTTTTGTTCTAACCTATAGGAGTATTCCTGAAGTTGACTATAGGAAAGTTTTAATTGTCCCCGCATTTGTTTAAAAGACCTGGCGAGGGTGCGAAGTTCTTGAGTGCAACTATTTCCGACTTTCTGATTCCAGTCGCCCCTAGATAGGGCGTTAGCAGCTTTGGCTAAATCGATAATGGGGCGAGTAATCCACTCCCCAGTCATCCATCCTATGGCGATCGCTACTGCTAAAGCAATTACAGATAATCCCATGGTAAGGCGGGTATTATTTTGGATATTGTGCATAAAATCGGCTTCGGGAATCACCACCACAATCAACCATCTTAAACCTCGTTCATCCCGAAAAGGTAGCAGTTTTATATATTGAGTTTCACCATTAAATGGGATTTTTCTAAAATAAGAATTATCGATGCGATCAAATCTATCAAATTCATCTTTTAAATATTGACTAATTTCTTGAATCAAAGGGTTATTACTAACTAAAGCAGCCTGTCTCATGATGCGATCTTCTTCCTGTTTAAACAGGGGTTCTGAGGTAGAACTTGCTACTAATAAACCTTCATGATCAATAATAAATGCCTTTCCCGTTTCTCCAATATCTAAACTATTCAAAACTTGACCAATATAAGACAGACTGATCACAATACTCATGACTCCATCAGCTTCCGTGGAATCAGGGGAAGAAAAAATAATTTGACTAGCACTAATTTGCAGAATTGGGGGAGGTTCAAACCGGGTATAAATTTGGCTCCAAACAGGTTGATCAGTGCCGATCGCCACCCGATACCAGGGTCGTAAACGAGGATCATAATCGGGATCAATATAATCTGGTGGTTGTCTATTAATTGCCTCCCAGCTATTGTAGCGATACAAATCAAAGTTGGTAGATGCGCCAGCAATTCCTATTTGTAATTGACCATCTTTAGTGCGGGAAGTTGAGCGATATTCTCCCTGCTCATTACCAATAGAAATAATATCAATGGATTCAAAAAAGTTAGCTTTTATCCAGAAATAAAATTCCCATCCTGATAAATCTTCAACATCTAGTAATCCCAAAGCCACGGCATCTTGAATATCCCGACCTACTATAAAAGGAATTTCTAAGTAGTGAGTTATATTTTCTTCAATGCGGCTTACAATTTCAACAATCAACCTATAGGCTAGATCATCAACCGCTTTCTGTCCGTTTCTGAAAGACAGATATCCCACGACACCAACAGTGGCAAAAATTTGGATTACGAAAGGTATAACTAACAGTCCCCGCAGCGATATTTTAGAGGATATCCCGGTAATTAAGCGACGACGGATAGACCACATTTTGGGGAGACGCATCATAGCTAGGTGAGTGATGATATGATCTAATAGGGGAAGTTGAGATCTGATTTTAGTCCCAACTTCCCTATCTATAAACTATCAGGTTTTGGCCTAAAGTGCATTTAAGCCTAACATTCCTTGGAGGGTAAAGTAGGTAAATGAGAATACACTTATTAGTAAACTTAACAGGGCGATCGCTGTCACAGGACGGTTTAAAAGAGGTTTGAGACGTTCAAACAGGAAATAGAAAATCCCCAGAGTAAACGTAATCAGGTAGCGGGGATAGCGGGATACATTCTGAAAAAAGTCTTGCATAGGTTAATCTAATTCAATGGCTAGGGAGTGACATCAGTATACCATTATAATTAATTAACTGGGCAACTGTTGCTAGTTGCCCCTAGGGATGTACTCAACAATTGAGTTAATTTAGGCGATCGCCTGATTCGAGATCAAACCAGTGCATCTGTTTTCGCGATAGGCTTAATTTTACCTGTTCACTTTCCCAAAGTTGGTCAGCCGGAATCACCGCCCGCAGAGTTTGTTCAGAGCCGTTAATGCGGACACTCAAAAGTTTTTCTTTACCCAAATCTTCCATTAAATAGACCTGTCCTTCAACTATATCGCCATCGGCTTCCTCTCCTAAAGATACATCCTCTGGACGAATCCCAAAAACTACAGCTTTTGGGGAAGTTGGTAAATAGGGTAAAGTTAAACTAAACTCTCCTAAAATCGCCTGATTTTCCTGACAGTCTAAGGTTAATAAATTCATTTGGGGACTGCCCACAAATCCCGCTACAAACCGATTAGCAGGCTGCATATAAATCTCACTAGGAGAGGCTAACTGCTGCAAATATCCATCATAAAGCACCGCAATTTTACTAGAAAGAGTCATGGCTTCTGTTTGGTCATGGGTGACATAAACCACAGGTTTTTGCTGAGATTCAAATAACTGTTTCAGGTCGGCGCGGACTTGTTCCCGCAACAGTGCATCTAAATTACTCAGGGGTTCATCTAACAGAAAAACATCAGGGTTACGGACTAGCGCTCTGGCTAAAGCCACCCGCTGACGCTGACCCCCAGAAAGTTGCCCAGGTTTACGCTCTAACAGATGTTGAATTCCCAAACGGTTCGATACATCATTAACCCGTTTTTCAATTTCTATGCTATCAACTTTCCGCAATTTCAAAGAGGTTGAAATATTTTCAGAAACCGTCATGTGAGGATATAACGCATAACTCTGAAATACCATCGCCATATTGCGTTTACCAGGGGGAATATTGGTTAAATCTTCTCCCCCTAAAATCACCTGACCCTGGGTAGGTTGATCTAACCCAGCAATCATCCTTAATAGGGTTGATTTCCCACAACCAGAGGGACCCAGAAGAGTGAGAAACTCCCCATCATTGACATTGACACTTACATCTTTAACTGGGATGACATTATGATCGAAGTGTTTACGCAGGTTTTTGAGTTCTAATTTAGCCATGATTTCGATAATTACAGAACATTTATTGAGGTGATTTTAGCCTTTGACAGCGCCGGCTGTGATTCCTTGAACAATACGACGTTGGAACATTAACACTAAAATAACCAGGGGAATAGTTCCGGTTACGGTAGCAGCAGCAATAGGACCATAAGGGATTTCAAAAATAGATGCACCTCCAATTTGTGCAACGGCTACCGGAATGGTATACATTTCTTCGCGGGTGATAAAGGTGAGGGCGAAAATAAACTCATTCCAGGCGAAAATAAAGGTGAGAATTCCGGTGGTTACTAAAGCAGGTATGGTCATGGGTACAACTATCTGTAACAGCATCCCAACGGTTCCATATCCGTCAATTTTGGCGGAGTCTTCTAGGTCTTTGGGTAGTTGTTGGAAAAAACTTCTCAAGACCAAAATTGTCAGGGGTAAATTAATGGCAGTGTAGGGGATAATTAGGGCGATGTAGTTGTTACCTAATCCCATAAATTTGACAATTTCCAGCAACCCTAAAAATAGGAGAACATAGGGAAACAAACTGATAATTAGGACAAAGCCGAGGATGAGATTTTCTCCCGGTATTTTTAATCTAGTTAGGGTGTAGGCGGCGGGGGCTCCAACTCCTAAACATAGAAGGGTTGAAGTTAGGGAAACTAAAGCACTATTAAACACATAGCGCAGAAAGTGCCAGCCTAAACTTTGATAGTGTTGAAAGGTGAGTTGATCCAAACTGGGAAAATAAACATTGGGAATGGTGGAAATAGATTCATTGGTTTTTAAAGAAGTTAGCAACTGCCATAATACGGGCGCTAGACAAAATATGATGGTGAGAATAACACCTATCCACAGTAAAATCCGACGCCAGTTGATTTGGCTTTTGCTATCAGTTTCTGAGGATTGATTAGCAACGGTCATTGATTATTTACCTCCCATAACATTTACGCGAGTTCTTGATAGGAAAAAGGCAGCGATCGCCACAGCTAAAATCAGCAGTAAAAAGGTGACTACAACTAAGGATGCACCATAGCCAAAATCCAGATATCGGCGCACCGTAGCATAGATATAAATAGACACGGTTTCTGTAGCCCCACCGGGTCCCCCGCCAGTCATGACTTGCACCAAGTCAAAAATACCAAATGCTTGGGCAAACCGAAACAGTAAAGCAATGATAATTTGGGGCATCACTAGGGGGATAGTAATTTGCCAAAAACTCTGCCACTGGTTAGCGCCATCAATGGCATGGGCTTCATATAAATCACTAGAAATAGACTGCAAACCAGCTAGGAGAATAATGGCAATAAAAGGGGTGGTTTTCCACACATCAGCGATAATCATAGCTGACATGGCGCGGGTGGGATCGCCTAGCCAAGTAATCTGGCTATCAATGAATCCTAAGCGGGTAAGAATATCATTAACTACCCCATACTGATCGTTAAAAATCCACGCCCAGGCTAACCCCATGACGGCTGTGGGTAACGCCCAAGGAATTAGGGAAGATGTGCGGACAAAACCTCGCCCAAAAAAGGCTTGATTTAATACTAAGGCGATGCCCATACCAATCACCAATTCTAAGAAAATAGAGATGATGGTAAAAACGCTAGTATTCCACATGGTTTGCCAAAAGCGACCATCTCCAATTAGGCGCTGATAGTTGGCTAATCCTGAAAAAATTGGTTCTAATTGAGTGCCTAAATTATTGGTAAATAAACTCAACCAAAATGCCCGACCTATGGGATAAATAAACACAAAGCCAAGAATTAGCAAAGCTGGTGCTATTAAGATCCATCCGGTGAGTTTCTCTTGGCGTTCCATCTGATTGTTAATTCTTTCATTCATGATTAATCAGTTATCGATTCAACAGGGCGCGGGTTTGATTTGCGGCGGCTTCCATGGCTTTTTCTGGGGTTCTGCTTCCGGTTAGGGCGGCGCTTAGATACCTTTGCAAAATATCAGAAGCCTGGGCATATTGAGCGATCGGAGGCCTTAAAACTGGGTTCTGTACTACTTGTAATAAGTTGGGAAGATAGCTAAACTTCTCGACTAATTTTGGGTCATTAAATAGGGAGATTCTGGAGGGTACATAACCAGTTTCTAAAAAGTATTTGCGCTGAACTTCGGGTTGATTAAAGAAGTTGATCACCGTCCAGGCTTCATCTTTATGAGGAGAAGTAGAGGAAATGCCAAATCCCCAACCTCCTAAACAAGCACCACTATTTTTACCTGGGGCGTGTACCATTGGTTTAATGGCAAAATTTCCGGCTATGTCTGAGTTGGAGGCGAGGGAATAAACATAAGGCCAGTTTCTTAAAAAGGCAGTATTACCACTTTCAAATAGGCGGCGAGTTTCTTCTTCGGCGTAGGTGGTCACTCCGGGGGGAGAAATGTTTTTGATAATGGTATCTCGGAGAAATTGCACAGCGGCGATCGCTTCCGGTTTATCTAATCCTACTTCTTTGGTCTCTGGGTCGATCCAAAATCCTCCAGAACCTTCTAAAATTTCGGTAAACATAGCCGATAAACCTTCGTATTGTCTACCTTGCCACAAATAACCCCATTGGGCTAAATCTTGTTCTTGTAGCCTTTGGGATATGTCTATTAATTCCTCGAAGGTGTCGGGAGGTTCTGCGCCAATTTCGGCTAATAAATCAGTCCGATAATAGAGCATTCCTCCGTCTGTACGGAAGGGCATTCGATAAAGTTTATCTTGATAGCGTCCCCCTTCAATATCTCCTTCTAAATAAGCCTGTAACTGTCCTGGAGTCAACCGATTAGATAAATCATATAACCACCCGGCTGCTGCAAACTTTTGCACCCAAACGATATCCATATAAGCGAGATCGTAGGGAGAATCTCCGAGTAAAAAAGCGGAGGTGTAGAGGTCTTCGACTAAATTGGTGTTATTGGGTCCGCTGATGACTTCTAAGCGGATATTTTCGTGGTTTTCATTAAAGTCTTTAACCAGGGGTTGCCATTGGGCTGCTTCCAAGGCTTGGACTAACACCCTCACGGTTACGGGTTGTTGGCTAAAAACGGGAACAATAACGCACAATACCGCTAAGAAACTGGCGATCGCTAATCCTAAATTTCGCCAAAATCTGGAAGCTCTTAGATTAAATAAGCGGGTCTTGGTTTTGACATTAACTCTGTGTTCCTGTAACATTATTAAATTTTCGCAATTGACAACCGGAAACAATACCTATGTCCTAAGATAGACCTGATCAACCCTAGTATCAAATTATGTCAGGGCTATATTCTGCTTATGATTATACAAATTTAGGGGGATTATGGCAAGGCAACTTTAGATTACTTAATATTTGTCAGGTGATAATCTTCAAATTTCCGTATAATCTGACACAGTATTGATTGATTTTATTCATATTTTAAGTGGGATGATATCAACCAATTAAAAACTATTTTTATCCATTAATGATCGTGGAGCGATCGCTGACCAACCCCCTAGCATAACAATTACATTGACTTATAGACGCGACCCTAGTAAAATCTTCGGAAGGTTAATTGATCAGACCTTGATAATTTAGGAAAGACCAGTGTTAGACATTAAACTGATTCGGGAAAATCCACAAGAGATTCAACAACGCCTCAACCGTCGGGGAAACTATGACCTAGAAGCCATCTTAGAATTAGATGAAAAACGGAGGGAACTTGAACAGCAACGCATTCAACTAGAAACCCGCAGCAACGAGATCGGTAAACTTGTAGGAGAAAAAATCAAATCGGGAACCGACCCCAAAGGGCCAGAAATTCAAGCATTGAGGGAAGAAGGACAGCAAATAAAGTCCCAGTTAAGTGACTTAGAACCCCAAGAAAAAGACCTAGAATCACAAATTACTAGCCTATTACTTCCGTTACCAAACCTTCCTAGTGACACCACCCCAGAGGGAAAAAGCGAAGCCGAAAATGTGGAAGTACGCCGCTGGGGAGATGAATATAAACTCCCAAATACGGATATTTTACCCCATTGGGAAATCGGAGAAAAGCTAGGAATTCTCAACTTTGAACGAGGGGTAAAGATTGCCCAAAGTCGTTTTGTTAGTTTAGTGGGTGCTGGGGCGGCATTAGAACGCGCATTAGTTCAATTTATGCTGGATACTCACACAGCTAACGGCTATTTAGAAGTTATACCACCCCTGCTAGTTAATAGTATATCTTTAACTGCTACAGGTCAATTACCTAAATTTGCGGAAGAGAGTTTTAAATGTGCTGATGATGATTTATGGTTAATTCCTACTTCAGAAGTGCCGGTAGTTAACCTATATCGTGATGAAATTTTAGAAGGTGAACAACTCCCTATTTATCACTGTTCATTTACTCCTTGTTTTCGGCGGGAGGCGGGAAGCTATGGAAAGGATACCAGAGGTCTAATTAGACTGCATCAGTTTAATAAAGTGGAATTGGTGAAATTAGTACACCCAGATACTTCGGAGTTAGAACATGAAAAACTGGTAGCAGATGCTGAAGGAATTTTACAGGCTTTAAAATTACCCTATCGCGTTATAGAATTGTGTACCGGAGATTTGGGATTTGCGGCGGCTAAATGTTATGATTTGGAAGTATGGCTACCTTCAGCAGGAACTTACCGAGAAATTTCGAGTTGTTCTAATGTTAAAGATTTCCAAGCCAGACGTGCCAATATTCGCTTCCGGGAAGCGAAGGGCGACCCGAAGAAAAAGAAAAAGAAAACTGAGTTTGTTCATGCTTTAAATGGTTCGGGTTTGGCGGTTGGAAGAACTATGGCTGCCGTTTTAGAAAACTATCAGCAGCCCGATGGAAGCGTTAAGGTTCCCGAGGTTTTGCAGCCTTATTTGGGGCGAGAGGTTTTGTAAAATGTGGCTGGTATGTTAACTTAAAAAAACAGTGGGGTTTTGCTTAGGCTTAACCCCAAGGTAAAAATCAACGATTTTCAGCGGGACATAATAATGATACCAGTAAAAATTAGGGAAAGTCCGATCCACTGATGAAAATCAAATCTTTCACCAAATAGTAAATTTCCGGCGATCGCAATTAAAGTAAAGCTAATTCCGGCAAAAATTGGATAAGCAGTAGAAACCGGAAGTTGATCTAAGGCTTTAGCAAATAAAATCACATTAACCCCATAGACCATAATGCCACCAATAAACCAAGGAGAAAGCAACAGAGTTAACAAACTTGGATCGGTAGCTACCAGTCGCGATTTTTTTAACAGCAAACTACCGACACAGTTATTAATTGCTGCCAAAATCAAAAATCCCCAACCACTTAAATAAAAATTCATAGGATACCATTTAACTTAATTTATTCTAGCCATTTAGTGTTAATGACTCTGCCGCCAGAGTAATAACCTACTTCCCCAGGTTGAATCCTGTCTTTGATTTGAATGCGAAAAGATTGCATAGTCTGAAAATCCACATCAGAAATTATAAAGTTTTGGGTTTCTAATCTTTGGTCAAAGGGAATATGCACATTCATAAAATAAGTACCTGGTGATAATAGTTTAACCCAGTATTCTCGATCGCCAATGCGGTCTACATTTAAAGAATTAGAGGGATTAATCAAATTATTAAATGTGGCATTGTTGAGTAATTCAATTTCTGACTCTGCAAAAAGTTGGCCAGCAGCATATAAACCATTGCGATAAATATAGACTCCCTTTAGGTTATCTGGTATATTAATTAAAAACATTCTCTTTCCGTCAATTTCTTCATCAATGCTCTCAATTACTTGTTTAGCTATCTGTCCGGCTAAATTCCAGGTATGATTAAAGCTATACAAATAATAAGATAAAATGATTGATATCATGATAAATTGAATGGCTAAAAGCATACGAAATCTAGCCAGAGAAACACCAATAATTAATACCAATAAAATTACAAAAAATGCCGATGGTAAATATAGCAGTCTTTCTCCTTCTGTATTAGCCAAAGATATCCGAATGTTAATCACAGGTAATAGAGAAGTGACAAATAATCCTAACAGGAGAATTGCTAATTTTGCAATTAATATATAAACCCCTTTTCGGCACAAACAGATAACCACAAAGGTGCAAATAATGGTGATAAATATGGCAAAAAATATCATCCAGTTGTGTTCTGGAATATTAGGAAGTGGGGGAATAATAATTCTGAGGCTAGAAGCCAAACCCCGTTGGATGATGTCAATATTAAAGTTGGTATGAACCCCAGTTCCGTAGCCTCCTAACAATTGCCTAATCCCCAAGTATCTCAGTCCTAAGTAAATAGGTAAAACTGAGGTATAAAGTATGGGGAAATATAGGGTTTTTAAAAATTCGTTGATATTATGATTTCGATTAATGTAGTCATAGACTTCATATAAAAATACTAATCCTGGGTAAATAATTACTGACTCTTTGGATAGTAAACCTAGAAAAAACAAGATATATGATAGTAAAAATAATCGGTTATTTCCAGTTTCTTTATATTTAAGATAACCACAAAACGCAGCCAAGCCAAAGCAAGTGGCGACCAGATCAGATCTGGCTGATATCCAGGTGACAGCTTCAACATGACTATGAAGAATGATGAAAATAAAGCCGGAGACTAGGGAGAAAATATTAATTAATTTTCCGGCTAGATCTGCACCCCTAAACAACAGCCGAGACATTGCATAAACCAGAAAAGCATTTAAGCCATGGAAAAATAAGTTGGTGAGGTGATAACCAAGGGGGTTCAGTTCCCAGAGTTGATAATCAGCAAATATAGTTAGGGAAATTAGGGGACGAAAAAATACATCTGGTGGGGTTGTCCAGACACCAAATGCACCTTGAGTTTTGATTTGATAAATCCAGTTAAAATCATCGGATAAGAAAAAAGAGTTGATGATATTTCCATAGGCGATCGCTGTTAAAATCAAGCCAGAAATTAAAGTGATTGCGTGCCATTTTAACCAGGAATCCGTCTGCTTTTGGGATTTTATCATCTTTGTTTAAAACCAATTAGAACTTTATTTTAAAATCAAATTAATGGTCAGTATACCCATAAAATTTGACGGTAAATTACCCCGATAGCCAGCTATTAAGATATTAATAGTTCCAGCCAATTCTACTGACTAAAATTAATAGAAAATCGCTGTCCTTCGATAGTTCCAGCCACAAAAATAGAACTAATCTCATTGTGGGAATTATAGCGAATATTGGCAGTTCCCATAACTCCGGGAATTGTCGCCCCAGTAATTTTCATCTCCAAACCAGAAGCCGTTTCGCGGGCTATATTACCCGTTAACTTGACTGGATTTTCCCTACTATCCCAAAAGGTTAGTTCAGCATTACCACTGCTATCAACATTAATAGAGGCGGCGGTAATAGATTCTTGAAAGCGACTATTAACCGAATAAATTCCACTACCAGTTTGACTAAGTTGTAATTCTCGGCGGGTAGTTTGAGCGCGCGCCATAGGTGTTGGCATCACGGTTAAAGACCCAGGGGATACCCCTACCAAAATTCCTAGCATAATTAGCCAAAATCGGTGAATATTCATGGTTATTTTTTTCTGCAAAACTTACCCAACAAGCGATCGCCATTAGGGACAGAACCCCTAATCATCAGATCCATTTCTTGACCACTATCTGTCAATCTATTTTATACTGCATCAACCTCAAATGATCAAATTTGCGGTATGATATGCAATTTAGCACTGGTAGGACATCAGATGATTGACCAACTTTTAGATGGACGGTATCAGATCCTAGAGATAATCAGGTCGGGGGAATTTGGGAGTACCTATCTAGCCAAAGATACCCGTCGCCCTGGGGAACCTATATGCTTTGTCAAGCATCTACGATTTTTGGTAGAAGATCCCCAATTATTTAAGAATACTTACCGTCGCTTTCAACAGGAAGCCGAGGTTCTAGAAAAGTTATCCCACCACGACCAAATCCCCCAACTGCTGGCTTATTTTGAACAAAACCAGGAATTTTATCTGGTCGAATCCTATATAAATGGACAGTCCCTAGCCCAGGAAATTTTACCCGGTCAACCTTTATCAGAAAATTCGGTAATTGCCATCGTCTCAGAAGTTCTAGAAATTCTTAATTTTGTTCATGATCAAGGAGTAATTCACCGGGATATTAAACCTAGTAATCTGCTGAGGCGGGATGCAGATCAAAAAATTATGTTATTAGATTTTGGGGCGGTTAAAGAAATTGGTTTTCACCAAAATAATAATCCTCCTACGGCGAGAATTGGCACTTTAGAATATATGCCCATCGAGCAATTCGAGTGTAATCCTCGCTTGAATAGCGATATTTATGCCCTGGGAATGATTGCTATTCAAGCATTAACTGGAATGGCAGCTTATGAATTACGAAAAATTCGAGAAAATTATCCGACCAATGCTGGGGAATTATTCTGGCGAGATTTAGCCATTGTTAGTCCTGAGTTTGCCGAGATTATCGATCGCATGGTTAAACCAGACTACCGAGAAAGATATCAGTCAAGCGAGGCAGTTTTGGCAGATATTAATAATCTCAGTAATCCTTCTCAAACTGATGCGAATAAACTCGAAAGATACCGAGAAGAAGTTAAGCGCATCTGCAATTATGAAGGGGAAATATCAGTAGTAGGTCGCCAAATTTTAGAAGAGCTACGAGTGAGTTTACAAATCTCCGAACCCCAAGCCAAAGCCATGGAAGACGAGATTCTTAATCCTTACCGTCGAGATCACCAGAAAGGCGATCGCTATCAACAAGCCCTGACCGAAGCCATTATACAGCAATATCCATTAGCCAAGAAAACCAGAGTAGAATTAGACCGACTGCAAAAAATGTTGGGAATTTCTGATCAGGATATGGCTATCATTGAAGCCAATATTTTACAATACCCGTTAACCAGAGAAACCAGAGAAGAATTAAGGCGACTTCAGCAGTTATTAGGCCTTTCTGATGATCATGTAGCTTTGATAGAGGCTCAAATTTTACCGGAATCTTGGTTAAATCAGATTTTAAGCCAATTAAATCCCGATCACGATCGTCTTCTGTCCTGGCGTTGGGGATTGGTCATTAGTGGAATTATCATAGCTATTATCGGTTTAGGTTGGGGATTATATCAATATAATAACTGGATACAATCCCGAGCACAAGCCGATATTAAAGAACAACTTGATACCGAAAAAATTAACTATATTCAGTCATTATTAGCCGCCAATAACTATCAAGATTGTATTACCGCTGCCCAAACCTTTCCAGAGTCTTCACCTCAGTATGCTGTCGCCCAGGAGTTACTCAGCCAATGTCAAGATGTGATTAGCTGGAAACAAGCAAAAGTTAACACATTCCCCATTCATACAGCCGCCGTCCAGTCCGTTGCCGTCAGTCCTGATGGTAGGATAATTGCTAGTGGTAGCCGAGATAACACCACCAGACTTTGGCATATAGAAACCGGGGAAGTGCTGCAAAATTTTGTAGGCAATTCATCAGCTATTCTCTCCGTAGATTTTAGTAATGATGGCTTATCATTAGCAGCCGGGACTCAACTATCTCAGGTGATAGAATGGAATCTGGAAACCATTGAATGGTATCCTCCATTAGTGGGAGCATCTCCCATTGAAGCTCTACAAATTAGCCCTGATAATAGAGCGATCGCCACCGGAAGTGCTGATGGTAATGTGCGAGTTTGGAATCGGAGAACTGGGTTAATTTTATATAACAATAATCAGCATTCAACCATTGTTTATTCCGTAGCATTTACCCCCAATGGCCGTTGGTTGGTTACTGGTTCAGGGGATGGCAATATTCACATTATTGATTGGCAGATAGATCAGTTACGCCATAGATTTCCAGGACATACCGGAGAAGTGCGATCGCTTGCGATTACCCCTGATGGTCTGCAAATTGTCAGTGGTGGTACAGATAACAATATCAAAATCTGGAACCTAATAACAGCAGAAGAAGCGAGAACCCTAACAGGTCATAGAGGCGCAGTTATTGCCGTAGCTGTCAGTCCTGATGGCACACAAATTGCTAGTAGTAGTCGCGATAGAACCGTCAAAATATGGGACTTAGAAACTGGGGAATTACTTAATACTTTAACTAACCCTCAAGCTGTAGTTAATTCTCTAGTTTTTGGTATTAATTCCGCCACCTTAATCGGAGGCACCCAGGATGGAATGGTTGTAGTCTGGCAGCGATAATCTGGCGTTATGGGGGGTTCACCATCAGGATTTTAGCTGTAGGGGATGGCAACCACAGACCAGTACCCCTAGGGGTATTCAGTACCCAGCACCATCTGAAGTTGTTGCCCGAAACCCAAGCATTGAAGAAATTTTAGGCTGCCAGACTTTTTGGTATAAGTCTATAAAAAACGTTCCACAATTTAGATATAAATTTTCTCATCAATATGATATAGTAGTAATCAAATTAGTATCTTTGAGCTAATCATACTATCAGGGTTAACTAGATATCTATCTGAGTCTACTAGACCCGGATCAACTATCATCAAATACTTGTAACAATTATAGTGTTACTGTCTATGGGTTTAATTTACATCAGTATTTACATGGATCATGATTGACCAACTTTTAGACAGACGGTATCAAATCCTAGAGGTGATTGAGTCTGGGGATCTAGGTAGTACGTTTTTAGCAATAGACACCCGTCGACCTGGGGAATGCCTCTGCTTTATCAAACATTTGCGACTTTTGGTAGAAGATATCCAGCTACTGAATATTGCCCGTCGTCGGTTTCGCCAGGAAGCCAAGATTATGGAAAAATTATCCAGACATGAGCAAATTCCGCAACTTTTAGCTTATTTTGAGGAAAACGAAGAATTTTATCTAGTGGAGTCTTACACTCCTGGTCATCTCATCTCTGATGAATTTTGGCCCGGTCATCCCCTATCAGAAAATCTGGTAATTCAGATAATTTACGATGTCCTAGAAATCCTGACTTTTGTCCATAGATTCGGAGTAATTCACCGAGATATTAAACCTAGTAATTTACTCAGGCGAGACTCGGACGGAAAGTTAATGCTATTGGATTTTGGGGCGGTTAAAGAAATTGGTTTGAGTCAAAATCATAACCCCCCCACAGGTCCCATTGGAACCATAGAATATATGCCTATTGAGCAGTTCGAGTGTAACCCCCGCCTCAATAGCGATATTTATGCCCTGGGTATAGTCGCTATTCAAGCCTTAACCGGACTTCCTAGTTATGAATTATCACAACTGCGAGAAAATTATCATACTAACCCAGGACAGTTGTTCTGGAGGCATTTAACTATTGTTAGTTCCGAATTTGCCGACATTATAGATCGCATGGTGCAGTTGGACTATCGGGAAAGGTATCAATCGGCGGAAGAGGTTTTAACTGCTTTGCGAACCATGGGCGATCGCAGTCCCACCGATTTTAGTAAACTCCAAACTTACCGAGAAGAAATACAACGCTGCGCCAGTCATAAGGGTGATATTTCCGTAGTTGGTCGCCAAATTTTGGAGGAACTGCGAGTCACTTTAGAAATATCCAAGGAAGAAGCAGAAGCCTTAGAAGATGAAATACTTAATCCCTATCGTAAGTATCGTGAGAAGGGAGAACGTTACGAACAGGCATTAATAGCAGCAGTTAAACAGCAATATCCTTTGAGTGCTGAAACGCAAAATGAACTAGATAGACTCAAGGAATTGTTAGGTATTGATGATGAAGATGTCGAGGTGATTAAATCTCATATCTTACCCAAATCTGGGTGGAGTAAAATCTTAGATATCTTTGGATATAATCCCCGTACTGAAGTGGCTAATAAACAGCCTAAATCATCCGTCGCTTTTCGTCCGCGCCCGTCTTTTTTGTTGGTGATTGGGGGTATTTCTTTGGCGATCGCCCTGTTGCTTTTCCTGTTGTATCAATATCAAAGATGGCAACAGTTACAAGTAGCCAGAGCCAATCAACAACAACTTTATAGCCAACAGTTTCAGACAGTCGCCGATTTAGTACAAGCTGGAAACTACCAAAGTTGTATTACCCAAGCCCAACAAATTCCCCAATCTTCTAGCTATCATCCCCAAGCACAGACATTGCTGGAACAATGCCAAAATGTGGTTTATTGGAAACAGGCAGACCTAACAACTTTAGCCGGTCATACGGCCCCGGTAATGTCCGTAGCAGCTACTAATGATGGACAAATAATTGCTAGTGGTAGTCGGGATAATACTATCAAACTTTGGAATACACAAACCGGGGAAAATATCTCCACTCTCGCCGGAGATGGCTCGGCTATTCTGTCCGTAAATTTTAGTAATGATGGCATTGAATTAGCATCCGGGACAGAATTTTGGCGGATTCTGGAATGGAATTTACAAACCAGAGAATTGTATTTACCATTGGAACACTCAGCCCCAATTTTGACAGTACAAATTAGCCCTAATAATAGAAATATTGCCTCTGGTAGTGCTGATAATACTGTGCGAGTTTGGGATCGCCGCACTGGACAAGTTTTGTATAACCATACTGAACACTCAGAAACAGTTTATGGGGTGGCATTTAGTCCTAATGGTCGCTGGCTAGTGACAGGTTCAGGCGATCGCACTATTCATGTGATTGATTTAGAAATGCGTGAGTTACGCCACCGTTTACAAGGACATAACGGAGAAGTGCGAACAGTCGCCATTACTCCTGATGGTGAAAATATCATCAGTGGTAGTAGTGATAATACCATTAGAGTTTGGGACTTACAAACCGGGGAAGAAACCATAACCCTAACAGGCCATCAAGGGGAAGTTCTCTCCGTAGCCGTCAGTCCCGATGCTACTCAAATTGCCAGTAGTAGTCGCGATCGCACCGTCAAAATTTGGAACTTATCAACTGGAGACCTACTGAATACCTTAACAGATATTCCCGCCGTGATTAACTCTGTCTTTTTTGTTGATGATGAAACCTTAATAGGAGGCAGTGAAAACGGAACCGTTGCTATATGGAGGAGATAGCAATCATGAAAAGACTACCCATTGATGATGGGCTATCAACTTAATCCTTGATATATGGCAGTTAACTTAGCTTCTAGTTCCGGCGATTTTGCCGTGAAATGAATATAAAAATGACCTGGTGCTGCTGGATATTCTAACACCTTAGCATAGACATCTTCCGCACCAGAACCGCAAATATCACTACTGAAATTCAGCTTAATGTTAGTCAGAGGTAAAGGCAAATAAGCCTCATCTTCTGACTCAGCTTTAACCTTAGCTTCCCGCGCCGACAATTCCACAATAGTACCAGAAAAGACATTTTCCCCGACGTGCTTTCCTTCCAAAACCGT
Source organism: Arthrospira sp. PCC 8006 (assembly GCF_046480465.1). Classification (NCBI taxonomy): domain Bacteria; kingdom Bacillati; phylum Cyanobacteriota; class Cyanophyceae; order Oscillatoriales; family Microcoleaceae; genus Arthrospira; species Arthrospira sp. PCC 8006. The sequence continues at coordinate 813 of NZ_PKGG01000080.1, read as the reverse complement.
ATATTGTAAAGGGATAGGTTTTGGGAGAACCACAAATAACTCTTTTTCCCTTTTTAAATACAGATTATAAGGTACACCCACCCCTCCCAATTCATAAATAGTAATTGGTTTTTGTACCCCCTTGGGTTGCACCTGTTTTTCTCCGGTAATTTTCGCCATTCTCCCTACCGCTTCTAGGGTAGATTCAGAAATCAGAATTTGTCCTCCCGTGGTATAAGATTCAATCCGATAAGTTAAATTAACATTCTTACCCACCACCCCATATTTAGTTCGTTTTTCCGAACCAATATTACCAACTACCACCTCTCCCGTATGTACCCCAATTCCCATCTCTAAATTAGCATAACCCCAAGCCTTCATAGTTTGGTTAACCGACTCCATAGCCAACTGCATAGCCACCGCACAGGCGATCGCCCGCTGCGGGTCATCCTCACGCACATTAGGCGCACCAAATAGCACCAAAATTCCATCACCCATAAACTCATCAATTGTCCCATTATAATTAGTAATAATATCCGCCATAGTTGACAGATAAAAATTCAGAATCTTGACCACTTGTTCAGGATTTAAACGTTCAGAAGTTGCCGTAAATCCCCGCAAATCAGAAGTTAAAATCGTCAGAGTCCGTCGTTCTCCCCCCAACTCCAAACGCTCATGACTTTCTAACAAATTCGCCACTACTGCATCAGTTACATAGCGCCCAAAAGTCTTGCGGATATGAGCCTTTTCGGTGCGGAGTTTTTTAATGCGGATATGGGTTTTAATCCGTGCCAGTAACTCCTCTTTATTCAGAGGTTTAGATAAATAATCATT
>NZ_PKGG01000063.1:0-25304 GCF_046480465.1 Arthrospira sp. PCC 8006 | reverse complement strand
TTTATGGCTACAGATTGATGGATCCTGCTATGGTTTTGAGTAACACCTAAGTAACGGTAGAATAGGGGTTATAGGCTATATAGACGCTTGTCAATCAGCTAGAACCATTTAACTTAAACCCTTATCCTGACAGCGATAGCGGGTTATTACTTAACCCAATAACTATGCCTAGTTACTCAAATGTTACTCACAATCTAGTCCTAGCACAGGAAAATAATTCTGTCAACGGTTGATTACTCAGTCAACAAGCACAACTTAATCAATCTGTCAAATGCCTACTATCTCCCCCTAACCAAACACCGATAGGGTAACTCCCTTGTGATACCCGTCAATGGCAAGCCTATCGGTTCGTTACGAACCATTGACTGCTATCACATCGGTCGCACCCCTAAGAGTGTTTGTTTCGGTTGGGGGAGGATATGGCTCAAAAACAACCCATAGGGGAACCCACTAGGTTATCAATGTACAACGATACCCCTATCAATGTACAAAGATATTAGGCTGCCTATCCGGTTATCTATGGTAGTCAGATTATTGGTGAAATCTTGAGGAACCTACTCGCTACCAACAAAACGCGATCGCATTATCTAATCATCACCCCGTTGAATTCAGTTCACTACCTACATAACGCGTTGCAACTGGTGACTTGTTTCGTCATCTCTCGCTGATACCTACATAATCCTAGAGAATTGATTCCCCATCGAAACCGATACCTACATACCGCTAGACAAGTCTCCAATTTATAGGGGTACTGAGTTCCGCACGGGATGATTACCCCTAATAGACGGGTTAAGGTTTTGGCTTAGGGTGTTTATTGTGGGTAAACTAGGGGGGTAAGCATTCATATAAATTTTTAGTAGGCCTACTGCAACAGGCCTACTGGCAAAAAATATGCAAGCACCCCCTACCGTTAGAAACCATAGGGGGCCATTTAAGTGATTGGGGTAGGTGTTATCTGTTAGTGTGACTCATTCTGCACTTAGCAATCATAGCGTTAGCTACGTCTATTAACTTGTCTACAGTAACTTGGTCAGCTTTCCCTATGTAAATGTGATGATTGACGCTACCATCCCACCCTTTGAGGTTCCAGTAGGTAAAACCATTGATTGAGAGTTTTTTGCACGCTGTAAATCGTTTACCATTAACCTCCACTGAAAAGGATTTATTGGTTTCTAGGTATTTAAACCATTCTAAAGAACCTACCTCAATACAGATATTACCATGACCTACCAGAAACCCTTTGTAAGACCCTGTTAGTGTGACTACCGGGAGTAGCTTAGGCATTAAAATCACCTCCCAGTAGGATATCGCTATTATAGCCGTTAATGTTGAAATCAGAGGCAATAATACCTGGTTGAGGTTGAGAGATAATTGGATACTGAGATTTTACCCATTTCTCGTGTACCATCATAAAATCAACAGCGGCGTTATGAGATATTTCGGCTAATGTCACCCTAGTATCCTGGTTAGCGTAGGGGATATCTCGTGACATCATTTGAATGTAAATCTCCTTAGCCATTTCTGCAATAACCATCATTTTTTCTTGTTCAAACTCATTCATGGCTTTATTTCCTATTGATTAATTGAACTTGTGATCATCATTATCGGGGTGATTTTGATTATTGTTGTGTTCTGTAATTTTTGCATTAAGCAATGCTTCAATACCTTTGAGTAACTCGATTTCCGCGTTTAAAAAATGCCTGTGGATTTGAATAAATTCGACAATTTCATCAAATTGTTCAGGCGTGATAGCAAGTTCTACTAAGTCAAGCAATCCTACAACGTTAGAGTTTAATCGATTACTCATGTAGCTATATTCTACTACGTTTAATCCGGGCGTACTTAATTTAATTGACATGGTTTTATCCTTTGATAGTGGTTAAGTTGTGATAGTTTAACGTCATTTCGGACGGGTTTAAATTATTCGATTTTGGTTAGTAAATGCTGAATATAATTAAGCTGTTTGAGCGACAATTGTTTTTTCGCTTCTGCTAAGGATAACTCAACCTCGCAATCATTCATTATTGAAATTAACGTTTCCTTAGCGTCTTCTTTATTAGCGTTGTAGACTGTACTATCTACCATTTGTTTAAATGTTTTAAACCGTGCCTTTATAATGGAATTTGTGTTGGTTTTAGTCATTTTTTTGGTCTCCTATATGATGTGTTTTCAAACATTTTTGCCGTTCTGATTAATCATATTATATCCTCTATTTTTCATTAGATTAGTCAACTCTGAAACATTAACGCGACTATCGAGATATCCATCTGTTTTGGCTCTCTCAATGGCTTCTTTTAACGCTTTCRGGTCGATATCAGTTACAACCTCGGTTAACTCAGGACATCCCGCGTTAATTGCCTGGTTGTTTTGTTTCATTTTTGCCTCAATACTTTGAGTGATAAAACTGTCTAAAAATTGTTCAGTACCTGATGATAWAATMAAAAWTWTATCATTAACGCTAGGTTATCAAGTGAAATTATTGTCACCCATTCATTGATTTATCAATTATCTATCAATGAATCAATTAAACGCTTCAATGATTACTGGGATTTTGTTAATGAAAAAATCTTGACTATATCATCAGGTACTGAACAATTTTTAGACAGTTTTATCACTCAAGGTATTGAGGCAAAAATGAAACAAAACAACCAGGCAATTAACGCGGGATGTCCTGAGTTAACCGAGGTTGTAACTGATATCGACCCGAAAGCGTTAAAAGAAGCCATTGAGAGAGCTAAAACAGATGGATATCTTGATAGTCGCGTTAATGTTTCAGAGTTGACTAATCTAATGAAAAATAGAGGATATAATATGATTAATCAGAACGGCAAAAATGTTTGGAAACACATCATATAGGAGACCAAAAAAATGACTCAAACCAACACAAATGCCATTATAAAGGCAAGGTTTAAAAAATTTAAACAAATGGTAGATACTACAGTCTACAACGCCAACAGAGAAGACGCTAAAGAAACGTTAATTTCAATAATGAATGATTGCGAGATTGAGTTATCCTTAGCAGAAGCAAAAAAACAATTATTGCTCAAACAGCTTAATTATATTAAGCATTTACTAACCAAAATCGAATAATTTAAACCCGTCCGAAATGACGTTAAACTATCACAACTTAACCACTATCAAAGGATAAATCCATGTCAATCAAATTAAGTACACCCGGATTAAACGTAGTAGAATATAGCTACATGAGTAATCGATTAAATCCTAACGTTGTAGGATTACTTGACTTAGTAGAACTTGCTATCACATCTGAACAATTCGACGAAATTGTCGAATTTATTCAAATCCACAGGCATTTTTTAAACGCGGAAATCGAGTTACTCAAAGGTATTGAAGCCTTGCTTKATGCAAAAATTACAGAACACAACAATAATCAAAATCACCCCGATAATGATGATCACAAGTTCAATTAATCAATAGGAAATAAAGCCATGAATGAGTTTGAACAAGAAAAAATGATGGTTATTGCAGAAATGGCTAGGGAGATTTACATTCAAATGATGTCACGAGATATCTCCTATTCCAATCAGGATACTAGGGTGACATTAGCCGAAATATCTCATAACGCCGCTGTTGATTTTATGATGGTACACGAGAAATGGGTAGAATCTCAGTATCCAATTATTACTCGATTTGATTCAGGTATAATATCACCTGAATGCAACCTTAATGGTTATAACAGCGATATCCTACTGGGAGGTGATTTTCATGCCTAAGCTACTCCCGGTAGTCACACTAACAGGGTCTTACAAAGGGTTTCTGGTAGGTCATGGTAATATCTGTATCGAAGTAGGTTCTTTAGAATGGTTTAAATACCTAGAAACCCATAAATCCTTTTCAGTGGAGGTTAATGGTAAACGATTGACAGCGTGCAAAAAACTCTCAATCAATGGTTTTACCTACTGGAACCTCAAAGGGTGGGATGGTAGCGTCAATCATCACATTTACATAGGGAAAGCTGACCAAGTCACTGTAGATAAGCTAACAGAAGCAGCGTTAGCTATGATTACTAAGTGCAGAATGAGTAACAGCTAAACCCTAAACCCTAACACCTAACACCTAACASCTAACCCTAACTCAATAACAACCTTAACCCTTATCGTGTCCTATCATGATAGGGGTTGTTTGTATTTTTTGCCAGTAGTCTATTGCCAGTAGTCTATTGGAAGTTTATATGAACCCACCCCTAGTTTACCCACAATAAACACCCTAAGCCAAAACCTTAACCCGTCTATTAGGGGTAATCATCCTGTGCGGAACCCAGTACCCCTATAAATTGGAGACTTGTCTAGCGGTATGTAGGTATCGGTTTCGATGGGGAATCAATTCTCTAGGATTATGTAGGTATCAGCGAGAGATGACGAAACAAGTTACCAGTTGAAAAGTTGTTTGGGGGTATCGCTTCAGTATGTCATAGCCAGGTTAGTCGTGATTATGCGATCGCATTTTGTTGGTAGTGAGTAGGCTCCCCAATATTTCCCCAATAATCTGACTCCCATAGATAACCGGATAGGCAGCCTGATATCGTTGTACATTGATAGGGGTATCGTTGTACATTGATAGGGGTATCGTTGTACATTGATAACCTAGTGGGTTCCCCCTACGGCTACCTACAGCTATCATGTTGACTTTGAGCCATAGATAAATCCCACTGCGATCGCACTCATTACCGTCCTATTATTAGCACTGGTAGCTTTAGGTAATATCCTGCAAAATTGAACCCATACCCTCCCCCTAACCGAAACAAGCACTATTGGGGAAACGAACGATGTGATAGCAGTCAATGGTTCGTTACCAACCGAAGGCTTGCCATTGACGGGTATCACGAGAGAGTTACCCTATCGGTGTTTGGTTAGGGGGAGATAGTAGGCATTTGACAGATTGATTAAGTTGTGCTTGTTGACTGAGTAATCATCCTATTGACAGAATTATTTTCCTGTGCTATGACTATATCGTGAGTAATATCTGAGTAATTAGGTACGACTATCGGGTTGAGTAATAACCGCTATCGCTGTCAGGATAAGGGTTTATAGTTAACACACTTTGACAGATGCTAACCAGGCGGCCTGCGAATTATTTGGGTTGGAACGTCAAGATTTGATGGGATCTCGGATTAGTGATTTTGCTGAACCCGGCTTTAATTTTGAAGAAACTTGGCAAGATTTCCTCGACCAAGGGGAGATGGGTGGCTCATTTCGTCTGATACGACCTGATGGTGGTGTGGTGATGGTGGAGTATGTGGCCATAGCTAATTTTTTGCCTAATTGTCATCTGGTAACTTTACGAGATGTTACGGAAATCAAAAGGCTACAAGAACAGGTAGAATCGTTGCAATCTGCCTTAGCCGCCTCTGTCTGTACTCCTGAAAAACTGCGACAGATTACGGAACAGATGGACGCAGAGTATTGTCTGCAACAAATTGGTCGCCATATTCCTGGGGTAATTTATAAGTTTTGTCAAAATCTCGATGGTGGGTTTGCTTTTCCCTACAGTAGCGAAGGGTTACGAGAGATTTATGGTATTGAACCAGAAGCCGTGCGGTCTGATGCTAGTGCCCTTTTTAATGCGCTGCATCCTGATGATATACAGTTGGTAGAAGAGTCGATTTTGGCATCGGCGGAAAATTTGACTCCCTGGCTTTGCGAGTATCGTATAACTCACCCTGATGGTCGATTGTTATGGTTGCTTGGTCATGCTACACCCCAACGAGAGCAGGATGGTAGCACGACTTGGTATGGTTATGTGCGAGATATTACTGAGCAAAAAGAAAGTGAAATTGCCCTACGAAGAAGCGAGAGTAAGTTTCGGAATTTGACGGCAAATCTGAATGATATGGTGTTTATTGCTGATGTGGATGGCACTTTTAGTTATGTGAGCCCAAATTTTGAAGAAATTACGGGATATCCCATTGATGAGTTGTTGGGTATTTCTTTTGCCGAGTTTGTACATAGTGAATATCTGCCAATTTGTGTAGATGCTTTTCATCGAGCTTTATTAGGGGAAAAAGTGCGAGGTGCTGAATATAGGGTGTTACATAAAAATAATCACTATTACTGGCATTCTACTAATGTATCGGCGATGAGAAATGATGAAGGTGAGGTGATAGGATGTTTGGGAATTGCCCGATATATTCATGACAGTAAACAGGCGGAAATGGCGGTGCGGGAAAGTCATATTCGTTTAGAAATTGCCCTAGAATCAGCTGATATTGGCACTTGGGATTGGAAGATGCAAACTAATGAGTTGGTTTTATCGGAGGAACATTGGCGGAATTTTATCGGTGCGACGGAAGGGGTGGTTAATCATAATGTTAATGAGTGGATCAGTCGAATTCACCCGGAGGATATGGAATTAGTTTCTGAGAATATGAATCGATATATCCGGGGAGAAATTGATATTTATGAGACTGAACATCGTTTGCGATGCGAGGATGGTTCCTATAAATGGGGTTTAGGTATTGGTCAAATTGTGGAGAGGAATCGTTTGGGTGAACCGCTGCGATTTATGGGAATTTATCAGGATATTTCGCAGCGTAAAGCTAATGAACTGGCGCTACAAGAACTGACTAATCAACTGCAAAAAGCTCAAAAAGTGGCGCATCTTGGGAACTGGTCTTTTGAGACTCAAACCCAAAAGGTTACTTGGTCGGAAGAGGTATTTAATCTGTTTGGTATGAGTCCGGAACAGGGTGAGCCGACTTTTGCAGAACATCTGACCATAATTCACCCTGACGATCGCTCTTTATTTCAAAATAGGGTTGCAGAAGCTAATAAGGGGATTCCACAAAACTTTGATTTTCGGGTTGTGCGTGCTGGTGATGAGGTGGCTTATCTGAATGCTCGGATTGAAATAGAACAGCGAGACGAGCAGGTGGTGCGGATGTTTGGGACGGTGATGGATATTACGGAAAGAGTGAAGGCGCAAGAGCAAGTTTATCGATCGCGGGAGTTGTTGCAAACTATTCTTGATGCTCTCCCACAGTCGGTATTTTGGAAGGATTCTCATAGTGTTGTTCTGGGGTGTAACCAGGCTTTTGCTAGGGCTTTTGGTGGTGAAAATACGAGCTTTTTTATAGGAAAAACAGATTATGATTATTGTGTGAGTCGAAAAGAAGCTGAACATTATCGCGCTTGCGATCGCCAGGTGATGAATAGCGATCGACCCCACATCAAATTAATTGAAAATAAGAGCAATGCTGATGGTAGCATGAATTGGGTAGAAACCACTAAAATACCTCTCCATGATGCGGACGGAAAGGTAATTGGTTTGGTGGGGATTTTTGAAGATATTACAGACCGCATACAAGCAGAAAGGGCTTTAAAAGAAAGCGAGGCTCAGACGCGCGCTTTACTTGATGCAATTCCTGATATGATGTTCCGCTATAGTTCCGATTATGTTTTTCTTGATTATAAGCCATCTCTACAGGTAGAACCGTTAATGCAGCCGTCACAATTTTTGGGTCTAAATCTTCATGAAGTATTGCCAGAGTTTCTGGCTGTACCGACGAGTAAAGCTATTGCAGATACCCTAAAAACTCAACATATCCAATTGTTTGAATATGCTCTAGAAATGCCTGAAGGAATCCGAAATTATGAAGCGCGGTTTGCTCCCTGTGGCAATGATGTTTTGTCTATTGTTCGAGATATTAGTGAACAGCAAGCGGCTTTAAGGGAACGCAAAAAAGCAGAACAAAAGTTACAATCTTTGCTGAGTCGCACCCAAACTTTAAATCGGATCAGCACCGAAATTCGCAATTCTCTGCATTTAGATACGATTTTGCAAAATGCTGTCAATGCGATTTTTCAGGAAATCAAAGTTTATATTTGTGCATTTGTATGGTATAGATCCGATACCAATCCACCCTGCTTAGAAAATGTTAAGGAGCAGAAAAATCCAGGAATACCTAGTTGGCTTGGCAGTTATAATATTGATAATTTTCCAAAATTATTTTATCATTTATTTCATGGAAAAATGTATCGGCTAGATGTAGTTAAGGATAGCCAAGACGAAGCCTTAAAAGAATTTTGTCAACAGTCAGGAATTGAAAGTTATTTGGTGTTACCTGTGCATACAGCTGGCGGCACAATTGGAGGTTTTGAAATCGGGAGAGTTCAGAGTGATTGTACCAAGGGTTGCGAATGCGATCGCTCTTGGTTAGATGATGAAATCGAACTGCTACAAAGTCTGGCAACTCAGGTGGCGATCGCTATTTATCAAGCTCAACTTTATCAGGAGTCCAAAGCCAAAGGTAAGGAATTGCAAAAAGCATATAGGGAATTACAAGAAACCCAAGTGCAGTTAATTCAAGCTGAAAAAATGTCGAGTTTAGGTCAATTAGTCGCAGGTGTGGCTCATGAAATTAACAACCCAGTTAGTTTTATTTATGGCAATTTAACCCACACTTCTACCTATACGGAATATTTGTTAGAATTGATTGATACTTATCAAGAATTGTATCCTGATCCCCCCCCCAGAAATTAGCGATTTAATTGAGGATATTGATTTAGATTTTATCAGGGACGATTTCCCAAAAATCATTAGTTCAATGACTCATGGAGCCTCACGAATTAGGGATATTGTTAAATCCCTGCGTACCTTCTCCCGTTTAGATGAAGCCAAGTTAAAATCTGTAGATATTCATGAAAATATTGATAGTACCTTAGTGATTGTCCAAAATCGGGTCAATGGTAGCAATGGAAGTCCGGTAATTCAGGTAATTAAAGACTATGGAGATTTGCCGTCATTTCAATGTTATAGCAGCCTATTAAATCAGGTATTTATGAATTTAGTAATCAATGCTATTCAGGCGATCGAGGAAAAACGAAATCGATTCAATACGGCGGGAAACTCTGATTATATAGGATGTATAAACATCAAAACACGCCTAGCCGATAAAAATCAAGTATTGATCTCAATTACAGATAATGGTATTGGCATCAATCCCGAACATAAAAACCAGATTTTTAACCCATTTTTTACGACTAAAGCCGTAGGTCAAGGCACAGGGATGGGATTACCAACCAGCTACCAAATTATCACCCAGAATCACCACGGAGAGTTAACTTTTTCCTCAGTCCCAGGGGTGGGTACAGAATTTATAATCAAGTTACCCTTGGCATAACCACCAAGTTTGTATTATTCTGTAGCACATTTACAGAAAATTTTGGTTTGGTAAGTTAAGCTATGAAAAGTTTAATCACAAACCGTTTACAATTAACTAGATTGAGGCTAGAAAAGCCTGGAAGCGCCTATCTATCGAAGTTTTGATTGAGTCAACCCTATTAACTACAGGTTACGCCATGATTATGACTCTTCCCTTGTACAACTTTGGCGAAATTATCTATCAAGGAACCCGCACCATAGTGTATAAAGGCACTAGGACCAGTGATCACCAAGGGGTAATCATCAAAGTTTTACGGAATCCCCATCCGAATTTTAATGAATTGGCACAGTTTCGCAATCAATATACACTTGCAAAAAATCTGGAACTTTCAGGAATTGTCAAACCTTTATCTTTAGAAAATTATGGGAATAGTTATGCCTTAGTGATGCCCTATGAAGGACATATTTCTCTGAATCAGTGGCAACCCAAAAAACTATTAATTCCTGACTTTTTCGCTATAGGTTTACAACTAGCAGACATTTTACACGGATTATCTCGACAAAGGGTAATTCACAAAGATATTAAACCCGCAAATATCCTAATTCATCCTGAAACCAAAGAAGTTAAACTGATTGACTTTAGCTTGGCTTCATTATTGCCAAAAGAAAATAAGACTATCCAAAATCCTAATATTTTAGAAGGGACTTTAGCTTATTTATCCCCGGAACAAACTGGCAGGATGAATCGTGGCATTGACTACCGCAGTGATTTGTATTCTCTGGGAATAACTTTCTATCAATTACTGGCGGGAGAGTTGCCTTTTAATGTTGATGATCCGATGGAATTAGTCTATTGTCACTTGGCGAAAATGCCAACTCCATTGCATGAGGTTAACCCTGATGTGCCGAAGGTTTTATCTGATATCGTAGCCAAATTAATGGCAAAAAATGCTGAGGATCGTTATCAGAGTGCTTTGGGACTTAAACATGATTTAGAAAATTGTTGGCAACAGTGGCAAAAAACTGGTAATATTTATGAGTTTGAAATCGCTGCTTGTGACTTGAGCGATCGCTTTTTAATTCCGGAAAAACTCTATGGTAGAGAAAACGAAATTGAGGAATTATTAGCAGCCTTTGATAGGGTAGCGAATGGGGCATCAGAAATTATGTTAGTGGCGGGTTTTTCGGGGATTGGTAAAACCGCCGTAGTCCATGAAGTCCACAAACCGATTACCCGTCAGCAAGGCTATTTTATTCAGGGTAAATTTGACCAATTAAATCATCATATTCCTTTGTCTGGCTTTGTGCAAGCATTAAGGGATTTAATAGGGCAATTTTTGTCGGAATCAGACTCAGATATTGACCAATGGAAAGCTAATATTTTAGCAGCTTTAGGAGGTAGCGGACAAGTTTTAATTGAGGTAATTCCTGAACTGGAAAAAATCATCGGCCCTCAACCTGCTGTCCCGGAATTATCAGGAACTGCTGCCCAAAATAGGTTTAATTTACTATTCCAAAAATTTATCTCGGTATTGACTACTTATGAGCATCCACTGGTGATATTTTTAGATGATTTACAGTGGGCAGATTTGGCTTCTCTGGAGTTAATGAAGCTATTAATGGAAGAAAAGACCTATCTACTGTTATTGGGTGCTTATCGGGATAATGAAGTCTCTCCTGTGCATCCTTTTATGTTAACAGTAGAAGAACTGAAAAAACTGGGTAAAACGGTTAATACGATTACTTTAACTCCCCTGGCGTTTGAGGATAGTAATCAGTTGGTGGCGGATACTTTAGCTTGTACGGTTGAACTAGCTTATCGAATCACGGAATTAATTAATCGTAAAACCAAAGGAAATCCGTTTTTTATCACCCAGTTTCTCAAGGCATTATATGAGGATAAATGTATTAAATTTAATCTCCAAAAACGCTACTGGGAATGTGATATTACTAGAGTTAATTCCCTATCTCTCACCGATGATGTAGTTGAGTTTATGGCGATACAGTTGCAGAAATTACCAGCAGAAACTCAGGAAGTTTTACAGTTAGCTGCTTGTCTGGGAAATAAGTTTAATTTGGATACATTAGCAATTGTTTGTGAAAAATCACCAACCCAAGTAGCGATCGCTTTATGGAAAGCCCTATTATACGGGTTAATCATCCCAGAAACTCAGGTTTATAAATTCTATATGGGTGAGAATGAAACGGAGTTAAACAGTAGTCAGACTGAAAACGTACAATACAAATTTTTGCATGATCGGGTTCAACAGGCTGCTTATTCACTAATTCCTGAACAGCAAAAACAGACTACTCATTACCGCATAGGACAACTATTGCTGAAACAAATTCCTATTGAGTCTAGGGAAGATTATATTTTTGAACTCATCAGTAAACTCAACTATGGTACAGCTTTAATTACTACCCAAAAAGAACGAGACGAGTTAGCGCAAATGAACCTGATCGCCTGTCGAAAAGCTAAAGCAGCTACCGCCTATACAGCAGGTTTGGATTATGCTGAAACCGGGTTAAATTTACTCGGAGAAAACCCTGGGAAGCGACAATATAAAATCACCCTAGAATTTTATAATTTGGGGGCTGAATTAGCAGCTTTATCTGGTGATTTTGAGACAATGAACCATTTCATTAATCAGGTGATATCTCAGGTAGATAGTTGGGTAGACAAGGTAGATATTTACCGGATTAATATTCAAGCCCATGTATCTCAAAACAAACTAAGTGAAGCGATTGCTATTGGTCAAGAATTACTGGGAAGTTTGGGTGTCAATTACCCAGCAAATCCCACAGAAAACGATATCCAACAAGTCATTGCAGAAGTCCTAGAACTAATTGGCGATCGCGATATTGACGACTTAGTTAACCTACCCTTAATGACAGATATAGAAAAAATAGCTATTTTGCAGATAGCCAATAGTATAATTCCCGTCGCTGCTATCTCTCAATCTCCCTTATTTCCCGTGTTTATTTCTTTAGGAGTTAAGCTATCAATTGAATATGGCAATACATCAGCTTCCGCCTTTAGCTATAGCTGCTATGGTATTATTTGTTGTAATCTCTTACAAGATATAGATAGAGGTTTGAAGTTTGGTCAATTGGCGCTAACATTAGTGAAAAAATTAGACCTCAAAACCGCAAAACCAGAAGTTACTCATGTAGTATGTTTATTTATTTTACACAGAAAAAACCATCTTAAAACCGGAGTTTATCTTCTACAAGACAGCTATAAAGAAGCCTTAGAAATTGGCAATCATGAACAAGCTGGATATTGCGCTCAAACCTTTTGCCTCAACTCATTTTGGGGTGGTGAAACTCTAGTCACCTTGGAAAAGCAGTCATCTGGATACTATCACGCTTTACAACGATTGAATCAAATAACCACTGCCAATTACTGTGGAATTTATTGGCAGTCTACTTTAAATTTATTGGGGTTAGCAGTCAACCCTCACATTTTATCGGGTGAAGCGATGGAAGAAACAGAAATTTTGCCTCGCATTACTGATAGTCATGATGTGCTGGGATTGTATATATTTTATCTATATAAAATGATGCTTTCCTATTTATTTGCAGAACTCAAATTAGCTGAAACTTATGCAATTGAGGCTAAAAAATATTTAATTGGTGGTGCTGGTATGATTAGCATTCCCGGATTTTATTTCTATGATTCCCTCACGGCTTTAGGCATTTATGCTCCCGAACATGAACAGAAATCAGAATTGTGGCAGCGTGTAGAAGAGAATGAACAGCATTTAGGTCACTGGGCATATTATGCACCAATGAATCATCAGCATAAGCTGGATTTAATCGAGGCGGAAAAATGTCGAGTTTTAGATAAAAAAGTTGAGGCTATAAATTTATATGACCAGGCAATTTTAGGAGCCAAAAAACACGAATTTATCCAAGAGGAGGCTTTAGCTAATGAACTGGCGGCTAAGTTTTACCTGAATTGGGGTAAAGAAAAGCTGGCAATGGTTTATATGCAGGAAGCCTATTATTGTTATGCGCGGTGGGGTGCAAAAGCTAAAACTGATCAGCTAGAAAATGCCTATCCTAACTTGCTACAACCGATTTTAGAAGCCATGGGCTCTAATTTAAATCCTATGGCGACTTTAGCAACTGTGGTTACTCCGAGTATTTCAACTCACACATCTACATCTAGTAATCGTTCCTCGGCTTCGAGCATTAATAATTTGCTGGATTTTTCAGCTATTTTAAAGGCGGCTCAGGCTATCTCTAGCACGATTCAATTAGAGGAACTTTTGCAGCAACTGACTAAGATTATTTTGCAAAATTCTGGGGGTTCACGCTGTGCTTTAATTTTGCCAGACGCTGATGGAAATTGGCTAGTACGATCGCTTGCTACTCCCCGAAATACGGAACTTTGTGGGGAACTTTTGAGCGAAACTACTAAGGTCCCAGTCAAACTGATTAATTATGTGAAAAATACTAATAAAGTAGTAGTTATCGATGATATGCAAACGGATTTACCTGTAATTGATAAGTATTTACAGGGACGAAAACCTAAGAGTATGTTATGTTTACCGATTTTAAATCAGGGTAATTTGGTGGGAATTGTCAGCCTAGAAAATCGTCGGATCAGTGGTGTATTTACGAGCGATCGCCTAGTGGTTGTGAACTTGCTTTGCACTCAGGCGGCTATTTCCCTAGAAAATGCTCGTTTATATCAACAGTCCCAAGATTATGTCGAACAAATTAAACAGTCGCAACTGCAATTAATTCAAGGTGAAAAAATGTCAGCCTTGGGGAATTTAATTGCTGGCGTAGCTCACGAAATTAATAATCCCGTCGGCTTTATTCATGGTAATATTAACGAGGCGATTAAATCCGTGCAGTCTCTGAGTGAATATCTGCAACTATATCAGGAAAGGTTTGTTGATCCAGGGGCGGAAATTGTCGCTAAATATGAGGAATTAGAGATTGAGTATCACTTAGAAGATTTACCCAAAATGTTGGAATCGATGAAACTGGGGTGCGATCGCATTAAAGATATTAGCACCAGTTTAAGGATTTTTTCCAGAGCGGATCTAGATCATCAAGTTTCCTGCGATATTCACCAAGGTATTGATAGCACTCTGTTAATTCTCAAACATCGCCTCAAGGCTAATCAACATCGACCCGCTATTGATATCGTCAAAAACTATGGCAATTTACCTCAAATCAAGTGTTTTCCCGGTCAAATCAACCAAGTTTTTATGAATATTTTGGCTAATGCGATCGATGTTTTAGATGAAGTCGCCATGACTTCAACCTTTGAGAGTCTCAAAATCAATCATCAAATTATTACTATTTCTACCCAGGTTTTACCTGAGAAAAATTCCGTAGAGATTCGGATTGGAGATAATGGTTCCGGAATGCCAGAGGCACTAAAGTCCCAAATTTTTGATTATTTATTTACCACTAAAGGAGTAGGAAAAGGTACGGGTTTGGGATTAGCGATCGCTCGTCAAATTGTGGTTAATAAGCATCAAGGAAGTTTAGAGGTAGAGTCCGAAATCGGTCAAGGTTCCGAATTCCGCATCTGTCTACCGATTGATTAGGTAAACATTTGCTATGGTATCTATGCCTTGACTCTCCTGTTGACTAGAGAGTCTATAATTGGGGGGTAGTTTAAGATAGTTATCGGTGAGAAAGTTCATGAATGCGAATTTCCGAAAATCAACCTGGAGTTTGATAGCCATATTGGGATTAATTGCGGGTTGTGATTCCGTACCTCCGTCCATAGAGGAACCCATAGAGATCACTGGTGAAACCGTACCAACCATGGATCATGGAGGTATGGATCATGCTGATATGGATTTAGGGCCAGCAGATGAAAACTACGACCTACGCTTTATTGATGCGATGATTCCTCATCATGAAGGTGCAATTATTATGGCACAGGAAGTTTTAGGGAAATCAGAAAGACCGGAATTGCAAAATTTAGCAGTAGAAATAATTCAAGCTCAAGCCACAGAAATTGCCCAAATGAGGGAGTGGCGACAAGCCTGGTATCCAGACGCACCAGATACACCAATGGCATGGGATAATCAAATGAATCACATGATAGAAATGTCTCCGCAACAAATTAGTGCTATGCGGATGGATATGGATTTAGGCGAAGCAGATGATGAATTTGATCGGCGTTTTCTCCAAGCCATGATTCCCCATCATGAAGGTGCTTTAGTGATGGCTAAAGATTTACAAGAAAAATCCGATCGCCCAGAAATGCAATCTTTAGCGGAAGACATTTTGACCTCACAGGAGGCAGAAATTGACCAAATGGAAGCATGGCTAAAGGAATGGTAACATCAATTGAATCTAATTTAAGGCTGGGGGGTCAGGGACAGGGTAGCAATCTATAGCCCATTAAACTATCTGTAGGCGATCGCGCTGAGATATGGTATTCTCCAGTTATTTCGGAAATTCCCTTAATAACCATCCCTTCCCAGAGGATATCAATGAAACGGAAACACTATTATCTACCGGGAATGATTATGTTGCTCGGTACTACGCTCCTAGGGACAGCCTTAGCGCGGGATTTAACTGACCAACAAAGAACAGTTGTCTGTAAACTCAGAGATGTGGTTGAGGAGGCGGGAAGAGACGGTTTCGAGTTAGCATTCTGGCCGGTAATTGGCAAAGGACCAGCCAGAGTTAGCGCACCGTTAACCCTCAGACTTGATCCTTCTATTGAGTATCTTTTTGTCGGCTACTGCGATGAAAATTGCGCCGATGTGGAGTTACGAGTTAAAACTATGAGTGGGGAGGTGCTGGAATTTGACGAAGATTTAGTCTCAGTTGTTTCCTTTGAACCTCCATTTGAGGATGACTACGAACTATCCCTAAGAATGACTGATTGTAGTGCTGAGGATGGTTGCGTTTTTGGCATGGGTATCCTAGCTCCTCGTGGTGTGAGTGTTCCTCATTCTTCAAACCTACCTAGAGAATTAGCTCAATTCCAATTGTGTGATTAATTTACCCCGTGCCTGAATTGCGCCCGGAGATAAAATCCGGGCTTTTACAGTATTTTGCGTCAGAAACCTGGTTGATTCCCTCCATTAGAAAGGGCAAGTTTCTCAAGTGTCGGAGCAGCATAAGAATTAGGATTGATCTGGGGCGATCGCCCATCCCATAAATGCCCAAAACAAAGATAATCCAAAAAACCATAATTGAACCAGCCATAGTATCAATTGTCCAAACCAATTCTTGGCTTCTCCTACCACCCTGTAGACATAAAAACCCCAAACTCCAGAAGCGCCAACTTTCGATTGCAAAAAAGCGTCGGCAACCTGTTCTGGATTGTTGTGTCTTGCCGAGAGTGCATCAACTAATTCATAGTAACCCAAAATTGAGCTAAATAGGTATAAAAATACCGACATGGCTAACACCATAATGATAGTATTAGTCTGACCAAAATGGCGACGTTGATAACCGCAAGCAAAACCAATTACACCAAATATTCCCGTATTAATCCATGCCACTAACTCACGAGGAATTGAAAAGGAACTCAGGAGCATTTTTAGTAAAATTGCTACACCTAATCCCAAAGCAAACACAAATAAACTTTGCACAAATTTCATAATTTTTAACCCTTTAGATATAATCTTTAACCACAATCACAATCAGGCTCGCAATCAGGCTCGCAACCCAAATCGTCGCAGTCAGGGATACATTCATCAAGACATCCTCCTGGAGAAAAGCTACAATTCCATTGGCTATTATTCTGCTCGCGGCGGCGTTTTTCTTCTAAGGTTTCTGCACGCAGGATAATTTTGGCAGTTTTACAATTTACGAACCGTTGACGGGACAGAGAAATTGCGGACTTCAAATCTTGTTCAATCAGCATATTTTTGACATATTGTGAACAAGAATCACCACCATATAAAACCCGATGAGAGCAGCAAAAACCCTTATGGGGAGACAAATATTTTTGATAACCCCGAATTAAAGCCACTCCAGTTTGTTTCGTCATCTGTTCTAAAGTCTGACTGGTTGCCATCACAATGGGATGACTATATTGAGACAGATGATCTAAAGTATCGCCAACGGAGTTAACTAGAGAATAGAGTAAACCTTTGCCGGTACGAATCAATCCTCGGAAAATAGCAATACGCCATCTGTAGGAATAGGATAAAGTTTTCATGATTGACTACCTTATAATGATTTTTTAGGACATATTATTGCCACAATTAGAGCAAAACTTATCACTGATAGACATGGAATAACCACACTTATTGCAGTATTTTATACCAGTATTTGCCATGACATTTCCTAGCATTTTGTTTTGGTTATCTTCCGGTTCAGTCGTGAATCCCAGATGAGGTGCGGTGATGACTGGAGGAGGAGTTGAAGGACTGTTTACAGTGCCGAGTTTATGGTTAATGATAAATTCGAGAATGATGTTTTTTTCCCGGAGATACATGGTTTCCTCATCATTATTCCGAAACTCAGTTTTGAGCCGTTCAGCTAAGAAATCTTGCAGTTGTTTGCCCAGTTGTTGTTTTTGGGATTCTGTTTCGGCTTGGTCGAGTAATTCATTAAGCTGTCGTTCGACTTCTTGTCTGTCTTCTCGACAATCAGGTAATTGCAGAACTTGCACTGTATCTTCCCAATTGGCTGCTACAGTTACTTTATCTTCACCCAATTCAGTCATGATGCGGTAACGAATCACATCTTGTTTGGTTGTTTTGTTGATTTCCTGACGCAAAATCTCAAAAGCACGGGCAATTAAAACTAACTGTTCAATGGTGGGGTCGGGGCGATGAAAATCCCAAAACACCATATCTTTTTGAATGTGGACGGGAGTGGGTAATTCATTGTCACTTTTCAAACCTTTGAGAATAGCACGTTCAGCTTTAATTCGTTTGTTTCGCCATTGTTGGTAGGCTTTGCGAAGATTCTCAGTTCCAGCAATAGCTCGCAAAGAAAATCCCCCTATTTCGTGAGTTGCTACAATTTTGTGCCGTTCTCGGTTGCTCAAGGGTGCGATCGCCTTTAGTCCTACAAAAAACTTCTTGAGCAGAGGAACTTGTTGTTGTGCTGCGGTTTCGGAGGTCTTTTCTCCTCCAATAATTCCCGCAAGACGACCTTCTTGGGGCGTAAATCCTCCCTCTTGAGGAATGGTTTTATCTAAACGAATTAAGGGTTTAGACAAGTTAAATAAACGTTGAATCTCTCGTTGTCGATCTTGGGTTCCCGGGTACAGTCGCATAAAACGGGTGCAAGCATCCATTTCGGTGTACAGTTTACTGTTGGCGGGTGCTTCCTGAATTTTCCGTCGGGTGAATTGTTCAACTACATCCTCAAACTGGGGATATTGAAGCTCATCAATGCGAGCCACATCCAGAAGATGAAATTCTTGTTGACCATAGGCAGATTGAGTCCAGAATTTGCTGTTTTGGCTGGCGGCTTTTATATCTTGGGTGAGTTGACTAAAAAGGATATCCTGTCCCTGAGACTTGTTAATAAAATCATCGTAAAGTTCTTTCAACTCCCGTCGTTCAAACAGTTTAAGTCCAACTAATTCCAACTGTTCTATGTAATTCTCAGATGAAGCGATCAAGTCACGATACTTACTTTCTGAACCTGAAATTCGCCCAGTCCATCGGTCAACTTCATTTTCAACCTCTTGAATGACATCAAGAAAGCGGTTTTGAATGTTAACAGCCATCAGACGAGACTGGCGTTGTAATGTGGCTTGAAAACTTTTTTCAATTCCTCCAATTGCTTGATCGCACCATTCTTTCATTTTATTTTCCTTGGTTGCCATCCAGCGATCGCTAAATTCATCAATTTGAGAACTCCCTTGGTTGTATTCTGCTAAAGCAGCTTTTTCAAGACTTTCCCAAGTTTTTTCAGCTTCCCGTTGCAATTTTTCAATTTCTGTTTGTAAGCTGGTTCGCATTTGCTCCAGGAGTGCCTTGATAGCGCGAGCCCCTTGGCTCTTATCTTCTAAATAGTCGTAGATTCTTTCTTTAAAAGTTCGTGCTGTTTCCTGAAACAGTTTTTCCCCATTGTCCTGCATTCTTTGAAGGAAGTCACCGCGTCTTCTTTGGTCATCTCGGAGATGATCTAAGCGATATTCTTCAACAGTTGGGTTAAGATAACGGCTCACAAATTCCAAGATTTTACCCGTTTCTTTGCCAAAAGGATTGGGAAGTTGAGCAGTACATTTTAATCGTTGTTCGACGTTGATATTATTCTCTAGTTGCTTAATCCATTGTTGGATAACGACTTCATAACGCTTACCCTCTTGATTAAGTAAAATCTCATTCAGCAGTTCTTTACTAGACAACTTTAACTCTTTGAGTTCTGCTTCTGCCTCTTGTTGAACATCACTAGGAAGTTGAACATTTGCATTAAGCCACCACTGATATAAGTCAGCGGCTAACTTGACGGCAAGCGCTTTCCGAATGGCGTGAACTGGAATCTCAATACTGGCAATACCAAAACTAAAAAAGTTGAGCGAGTAACTTCTGCCCATGGCTTTTTGCTGAGAATTTTTAGCTTGATCTGAAGACGATCCAATATCCCTTTTTATATTGTCTCTAATGCTTCTTTTGTAACTGGAAAAATCTGAAACTAAATCCAGAAAAATTTGTTGAGCCATCATTTCCTGAATAGTTTCAATTTTTAAACTCACCTCTTGGTTGCTAGTTCCTGTTAGATATAAATAATCATAGGGAGAGCGATTTTCTATGATTCGAGTATTTTCTGATAAACCATACCTGACACTATAATTTGTATTTTGATCGGAAAAATAGTTTAACTCCATGAGAGCAGCATAACCATTTTCTTGAGTTTTAATATTGCCACCAATTCCTAAAAAAGCATCGGGGGTGGGAATAATAGCTGTAGTTTCCAATCTCTGCCCTTGAAACCAATTTCGCAAGCAATAACCTAAATCAATCAGCATTCCACTACCCGTTCCTCCAGAGATAGAACCAACGACAAAAATATTCAATTTAGGTTCTACGGTCAAAACATCACCATCAATCGTTAGTTGATTTCGACCTACAGTAATTCTTGTTATAGCCTGCTGACATTTGTTCCGAATTTTTTCATGGTTATAAAAAAAGGCAAAGCGTCCGCAAGCTCGAATTTGACCGGCTCCTTGTTCTGAAACTAAGTTTTGCGGAGTCAGTTCCGGGGGAAGCCAGTCATAATACCAAGAATAGGTCGTGGGATTGTCCTTGACTTTTTTAGCTTCGTCAAAAGTTACACTAGCCCAGAACTTTTCGTAATCTTCCAGTGGTGGGCCAGCCATTTCTGGCTTTTTGACTTGCGGTTTTTCATCAGTATCGATATGTAGAAAACCAACGACCGGAAGTTTTTCTAAACTACCGTAGGATTCCACAATCAGACGGCGAACACGAGTCATCGCTTCTAAGCCTGTTCCACCGACACCAATAATTAAAGTTGGCACAATTGTATTTTCTTGAATATTATTATTGTCTTGTCCTACATTTGCATTAACCATGATTTACTCCTTTTTAACAATTAACAAGATTGAAACGGATTAAATAATCCTGATGCGATCAGATAGATGGGAGTGGCTATTGTCCAAAATATGGCATTATAAACGGAAACTTTACTGGCATAATCAATCCTAATTCGGAGGGCTTGATTGAAAAACCTTTCTAAAGGTAAAAGCATCATCCACATGAATGAGATAAATGCCAAGCCATAAAACAAAGGCACTAACGGATTCGCATTAAACCGCTCAAATACTTCCTCGGAAAGCAACTCGGTGATGCTACTAGGACTGACTTCTAAGGCAATACCACCCGTTTGGTTTGCCCATTGATTAATTTCGGCAGTCAGAGGTTGACCGACAATCAAAAAATTCAACTTGACGTTATGAGCTTGGACTTGCTCAATTATCTCGGGATTGATATTAAATACACCATCGGTAATCACCAACATTTCTGTACAGAGTGTCGGCTGGGTTTTAAGTGTAGATAAACCATTTTCTACAGCCAAATTCATGTTGGTTCCTCCACCAATGCGGTTAACCAGGGAAGGTTGAACAACTTGATTGATTGCTCTGGTAATTTCTTGAGGATCACTAGAGAATCCATTCGTAATCGGAACAACAGAACTAGCAAACCCTGAAACGGATATCAGATTAGGTTGAGATAGTCGAGCATTGCGAGTTGCATAGGCTTGGACTGCCTCAATTTCCTGAGCCATAATTGTTCCCGGCTTGTTAAAATTTGCTAGGGAACTTTGATAAGTGCTACCACTGAGATCGACGGCTAAATGAACGGCAACTAAACGGGAAAACCAACCTAATTGACCAGCCAGGAGAGCCAGGACTAGACAGATGGCTAAACAGGCTGCGGAAATCTGAAATACGGCATAACGCCAAACTGGTTGGTGGGTATATAAAGGCATCGGTTTAGGTGTCCTCCTTAATTAATAGGTTGAAAGGAAAATTGTGTGCCTCTAGGAGCATTTCTCCCTCCTTTCACTGCTTGGACTAGAATGGGATCACCTTGACGATCGCCTGTGGATTCAAACTGAAGTAAATTACCGGAAGTATCAGCATTAGATAAGCTAATATTTCTGAGATTTTGTAAAACGCTAGAACGAGATGCTTGCTCGGATAAAGCGTTAATCATTGCTTGAGTTGCATCAAAACTCATGGCAGTGCGCCAATTAACCTGTCCTAACCATCGTCTTTCTGCAGCTTCGGCATATTTCCCGTCGGCAAACCAAGGAACGGCTAAAATTAATCCTTCCACTGCGTTGCTACCCGATGTTAAAGTGTTGGGATTATATAGGGCATCTCCTCCTAATAATTTCATTTGGTTGTTGTTGGCAACCGCTAGGGCGATCGCTACTGAAATATAGGCAGTATTTGGAAATAAAACCAGACCCTCAACTTGCCCTTGTAAGTTTTGAATTTCTCGCTGGGGATCAAGTTGTTCATTGCTCAAATCAATGGTTTTGACAACTCGTCCTCCGAATTGCTGAAAGGCTTGGGAAAAAGCTGTTTCTAGGCTTTTGCTGTAGCTACTATTGGGATTATAAAATATGGCTACATTGTCGATTTCCAGAGTATACCAAGCATAATCAGCCAGTTTTTGACCGTTGATGGCATCAGAAGGTAAGGTTCTGAAAAAACTGTTTCCCGATAAAGCGGTACTGGTACTCGTCGGCGAGATCATCGGTATACCTGCTTGTTCGTATTCAGCTAAACCTGCTTGAGTGGCATCACTGGAATTATGTCCGATTACACCTAATAAATTGGGATCGCTTGCCAATCTTTTTGCCACTTCTGTGGCTCGTTGCGGATCGTTACTATCATTAGCGACAATGACTTCTAGTAACCTTCCATTTAACCCACCCGCTTGGTTAAATCTGGTTTGAGCATCTGCAACTCCTCTTAACATTTCTTCGGCGGAACTGGCGGCAGTGTCAATAGGAACAACAGCCCCAATTAGGAAAGGAGAACCAGCTAAACGTGCTTTAGCATTATTCAGATAAATTTGATGTTCAGGAGAGTTGCGATCGCCGTTTACAGCCTTCTCAAAATCTTGTACTGCTTGGCTATACTGTCCGTTTCTAAAGGCTTTAATGCCACGTTCGCTATCGGGATTTTCTCTGCCCACAAATAAGCGATTTTCTCCACTACTATAGCGCTCTATATCTATAGTTTGTGTAGTAGGTGGTGTTATAGGTGTTGTAGTCGGTGTACGAGTTGGTCTAGGAGGTGGTTCAACTGCCACTGTTACACAGGAAAATCCCTGTTTTTGTTGACCTGTCGGACAAGACTTAAATAGACCAGAAATCCCATATCCTATCCCACCTAATAAAACTAAAATTACGGCAGCAGCCCCAACTTTAGACCAAGGAATTGGTGGGCCGTTTGAACTACCGCCTCCCCCATAGTCTCGGGGACGACGGCATATCACACATTCCTCTATTCCTGCCGCATTTTCAAATAATTCATGCTTCTTATATTTAGGTGGAGCACCCTCACATTCCCAAGGGGTATTTGGATCGTCAGCCATTGCCATTATCCTTATCCTGGTTTGGTAAAGTTATTGGTAAAGCCATTGATTTAGTTGACTGTTGCAGTCAACTAATCTCCTCAATTAACTATTGTAACTGCTAGATTTGGGTGATTACAGTAGTAGTAAAATCACAAATATCTAATTCACAATTACCATATAAAATGGCTGAATTGCAAATTTATAGCACTGATGATTTTGGAAAAAATTGTGAACTCAGTGAGCTAAACCCCTATCCTCAATGATATCACCATAATTGATTACTGTCATTATTGAGTTGTAATTAAAAAGTATTTTTAAAGTAATTAAAAGGTATTGTTAAGGTAATTTTGATTCAGAATTTAAGATCTAATTAATAATTAGAACCTCCTCTATGGCTACTCTCAAGGTCTACAGACACTGACGGTTAAGGGTAAAATGGTATAAAATATTACAAATTGGCGAGGCGATCGCAACTGATAGTTCCAATATTTTGAGTGAGAAGGTACTCGTACCACTGGATATAAAGAAGCATAAAGTTTTGTAACTAATTGTATCAGATACAGGGGAACTCAGGGAATCGCGGATGATGTAGTCCTCAGAAATATGTAAAATTGACTTAGCTGGTTAAGTAGGTGTGCATCGATCGATGTTTAATCCCAAAACTGCTAGTTAACACTTTTAGCCCTAATGATTGTTATTTTATGAATACCTACTTGCATCCATCGAAATTACTATCGCTCTGACATTAAATTTTATGAAAGTTGATGAAGCACTAGAACTGGTTGAAGCCGTCCTTGACTATCGCTGTTTGAATAAAATTCAAGAAACAGTATTTCGTCAAACTTGGGACGGTAAGTCTTATCAAGAAATTGCTGCGAACACAGGTTATGAACCGGACTATGTTAAAGATGTAGGGGCAAAACTCTGGAAACTTTTATCAGAGGCTTTTGGATAAAAAATAAAGAAAGATACATTAAAATCTGTACTCAAAAAATATTTACATAATTCTCAAATTAATATCCAAAGACAATTGGTAATTGAGTTAAACCTTAATGGGGCAGATTTAAGCGGTTTAAATTTGAGTAGTTCACAGTTAGTCGCCAATTTAATTGAATACAAAATTGATAATGTTTCTTTTTACAAGAAAAACAATTATTTGCCTAAACAATCTATCGTAAAAAAGAAATATAAATGGCATGAAATTAGCTTCGCTAGACCTGAGAAGGCAGAATTAGCTGAAATATTATATAGATTAGGTATTGCTTTTATTGCTGATGCTAAATTGTGGGAAAGCGACCAAGTAAATTTAGTCAATTATGGGATAGATTTTTTAATATTTTTTCAAAGTAAATCTGGGGTTTTAAATTTTAAATCAGATGAGGATACCAAGCCATCAATGGATTATCAAAAATTAATAGATAGTGGCAAAATCAATTATTATGCAGAATATGATTTGATGGTATATGCTGAAAAATTAGAGGAAGTCGTTCATAATTTTCTAGCGACACTAGCCGGAAGTTAATGCTCATTACCCCCTGTTTCTCCATTGGAAAGGGCAAGTTTCTCAAGCTAAAAATAACATCGCCACGCCGAAAATGGCGACTAATGCGCCCAAAATCGCCCGCCAACTGACACGATCGCCCATTGCTATAGCGATCGGCAATACAAACAGCGGACTGGTAGAAGTCAGAGTTTGAGCAATTCCGGCGGCGGTAAATTTGAGGGCAGTTTGCTGCAACCAAATCCCCAAATAAGTCCCGAAAAATGTCGCCACCATAATGATTCCCAACACCCGCCGGGACTGCAAAGGCTTGAGTAAAGCGGCGGGGGATAACCGCTGAATTGGCAGGGCTAAAACCAGCACCCCCACGCCGCCCACAATTCGCAGCAGGGTACTCCACAGGGGACTGATGCCGCTTTGGGTGAGTGCCAAATGGGATAAAATCGCTCCGGTGGACTGGGATAAAGCCGCAATACTGCCAAACACCAAGCCCCGCGTTAGTCTTAGGGGCATTCCCACGGTTTCCGCCGCCCTTTCGGTAATTACCCAGGCGATACCCAACACGGTCAAAAAAATTCCCCCCCACGCTGTCGGGGAGAGTCTTTCCCCCAAAAATATGAAGGCAATTAATGCCGTCAGGGGAGGGGCGAGGGTTTCTAACAGCAAGG
>NZ_PKGG01000536.1:0-527 GCF_046480465.1 Arthrospira sp. PCC 8006 | reverse complement strand
CTGACTTTCTAAATCTCCCGGAGGAAACTCGATATCCTCCCATTCTGGTGAGGTTTCCAGTGATGCTAACTGTTCCGTAACTGTCATAATGTTTACCTCGATTTTTTACAACTGTTCGGGGTCAATTCCCAACTCTCGCAATTTAGCCGCTAGTTGGTCTTTCTGTTGTCGTTCGATTTCTAATTGATTTTGAGTATTTACTAACTCATTTTCAACACTTCCTAATTGATTTTGAGTAGTTACTAACTCATTTTGGACGCTACCTAATTGATTTTGAGTGTTTACTAACTCATTTTGGACGCTACCTAACTGTTGTTGAGCTTCAGTGGCTGATTCTTCCGGAGTGGGTACTAAAACACCATCAGGACTAAAAAAGCGGAGTTGACGATTTTCTATCCCTAAGAATAGTTGCAGTTGTTCACTCCATAAATGTCCCATATCATTAGGGGTTATCGGTTGATAGGTTCCCTGAATTAATGCAAATCCTTGAAACTCTAAACTCTCCGGGTCAAACCAGAAATATTCGG
>NZ_PKGG01000201.1:0-9697 GCF_046480465.1 Arthrospira sp. PCC 8006 | reverse complement strand
TATCGTTGGAATTATCCTTACCTACTTTTATCCAATTACCCGAGAATATCATCAGTAAATCCTCCTTAAATTATATCAGGCTAATGTTGATGAATAATTAATAATTGTAGGTGCGGGTTCTGCTCCTTYCTCGTCTCCCAAGCAGAAGATGAAAAAACCCGCMCTCATAGGTTCTGCTGCTTCCTCGTCTCCCAACCAGAAGATGAAAAAACCCGCCCTCAGGGGAGAGGGGGGGGAGAATGATTTAGGGCGAGGGTAATGTTTAGTGCGATTTCTCGGCTGTATCAAATGATGTATTATGACCCTAATCTTTGGGGTGTATTTGAGATTACAATAATCTATTTTTCAGTCGTCTGATAATTTGCAAATCTTGTAAATGTGGAGTTACTCCTATTTCAGTTGATATAGGTTGCCTGTATTGTAGACAGTCTATGACAATCAAAGCCATCACAATAAAAAAGGCATGGCCCAGATACTCTATCATCCGAGTTGAGACCAATTGAGGATGCTTCTTCAGGGAGGGGGAAGCCACCATATCCCCCGTTGTAGTTTCTTCTGTGGGTAGAAGAGTCGGGGAAATAGCAATGTCCTCATAATTGTGAACAGGTGGGGTCAAATCAGTGCTAGACATAGGTTATTAATGAATTTGATACTAACCTGCTTATCATCACTCTGGAAAATTCAAATTCCGGTTGAGAAAATCTTAATTTTTCGGGGAGGTGTCCCGGTGAAATAAAAATACCCCTTCGCGGCTATATCCCAATTGAAACTCTGGGATATTTTGAACCTTGACGATGAGACCCTCCACAAGTTCCTGTGAACTATTCCAACCTGGGTAAGTAGAATTGAGTAGGACCCACTCAAACTGGGTGAGGTCCAAACTTTCCGCCCCTTGGGTAGCCAACATCAAAATCTGGCGGTGGGTAAGGTGGGGGGCGATATGGTCTGCGGTTAAGACGCTTCCGGGACTGTTAACGAGGGCGACAGCTTCTCTGGAGGCTGCAACGGTGTCAAAATGTTGGAGATATCGCGACCAAAAATAACCGTATTTAGCTAAAGCCAAGAAAGCCACTAGAGACCATAACATAATATGGCGGGGGTGGCGTAGCCAATAGGAGTTACCCCGTAGGGCAGAAATTACGGCCAGTAGCAAAAATGGCAGTATGGGGAGAGAATAATGCTGGGTGAGGTTTTTTTGTTGGAGGCTACTGCTAAGGAGGTTAAGGGCTAAAATTGGTAATGCGCCGATGATGGGGGTTAAATGGCGGGGTGAGAGTCCCCACAGCAGGGGAAGTATCAATAGCAGGAGATATTCTAGGTTGGCTAATGTGAAGAGTTGTCGCGCCACCAGTCGGGGTTTTAAGAAGAGGTTTTTGGCGATTTCTGTGACTGAGTTACCCAATTCGCCATATCGCGCGACGGCTTCGGGTTGACCGCCGCTGAAGTGGGGGATAATCATACCTGTGGCGATTATAAACCATGTCAGCCCTAAAATTATGGCGATCGCACCACATCTACGCCGGTTTTCAAATAGCAATAACCAAACTCCCATAGCCGCCACCGTTAGGGACAGGACCGCTTTACAGCCCAAAATTACCAGGACTATTAGGGAAAACCACAGGACTTGTTTCGCCCTGGCTTGATAAACGGCGACCAATAGCAGGGGAAGCGCGATAACTTCTGGGTGAAAGTCGAATAAGTTGACGTTGAAAATCAGGGGATATAGCAAATAAACTATCGCCATTAAGTTAGCTTGGGTTGGCTTTAAACCCGCCTGTAAAGCCAGCCATTGGGTTGGTATCGCCCCGACTGATAGGGCTATGGCTTGGACTGCAAACAGCCAGTGTACATCGGGATATAGCTTGTAAAGGAGCGCTATGGGGTATAAAATCCAAGCGGCATGGTCGCCGAGTATGTGGATACCCCGAAAGGTGACAAAGGGTTTCTCGCCTTGGCTAATTAGATAAATGCCATTATCGAAAATTCCTAAATCGAAGGCGTTGGACTGAAATATGGCGTGTCGCCAACTGCTACAAAAAAATAGGACTAAGCTAGTTAGGAAAATGATTACCGGTAAAGAATAGGGCGGAAATAGGGCTTTTCTCATTCGTCCTCGGTGTGAAATGTTGATCAAAATTGTACATTTTCCACAGAGTACACCGATTTCTGAGTTAGGCTGTTAAATTAAGGGGTTGTAGATCAGATTCTGGGAGTTGGACGGGTTGAAGTTAACTGTAAATATTGGGGAAACTTTTATGAGGTGGGGTCGTCATCCTGGGTCGGCGTGGATTTTATCTATGGCTGGGTTAGTGGCGATCGCCATTATGGCTTTTCTGTGGCATCTTGGTAGTGTGGGTTTAGTAGATGAAACAGAGCCTTTATTTGCTGAAGCCGCCCGTCAGATGAAAATCTCCGGTAATTGGATTACTCCCTATTTTAATCAGGAAACTCGCTTTGATAAACCCCCTTTAATTTATTGGTTAATTGCCCTGGGTTATTATATTTTTGGGGTGAATGAGTGGGCGGTAAGATGGCCTCCTGCTCTATCGGCGATCGCTTTAATGGTTGGCTGTTTTTTGACTATACAAAAATTCGGATCTACTACCCATAAATATATCAAATTTGCTGAGATTCAGCCTTCTGCTTGGATAGCTACTGCCTTAGTTGCTTTGAATTTACAAACTCTCATCTGGGCGCGGCAGGGGGTTTCTGATATGTTATTAAGTGGCTGTATGGGCTTGAGTCTATTTAGCTTTTTTTGGGGATATGCCACTAGCAAAGAATCGGATAATAATCCAGCTATTAAATTGGTAGATAAACTCAAAAATTGTTGTCACTGGCAATTTCCGAATAGATGGTATTTAGGATTCTATATTTGCACAGGATTAGCCGTATTAGCTAAAGGTCCTGTCGGTATTGTTATCCCCGGATTAATTGTGGTGGTTTTTCTGGCTTATGTAAATCGCCTGTGGTCAGTTTTGCCAGAAATGGGAGTGATTTGGGGTGGGATTATTTTCGGATTAATTACCGTCCCTTGGTATATTTTGGTAATTATTGAAAATGGTCAAGACTATATAGATTCGTTTTTTGGGTATCATAATGTCCAGAGATTTACCAGTGTTGTGAATGGTCATAGTGCGCCGTGGTATTTCTATTTTGTCGTGGTTTTAATCGGGTTTTTACCCTGGTCTATTTATTTGCCCATAGCCATATATAGGCTGGAATTTTGGCGACGTAATCAATGGATTAATCAACCCAGAAATCAGCAATTGGGTTTATTTGCTTGGGTGTGGTTTGCCTGTATTTTTGTATTCTTTACTATCGCCGTTACTAAACTTCCTAGTTATGTGCTGCCTTTAATGCCTGCGGCGGCAATTTTAATCGGCATTTTTTGGGGAGAAGAATTCGGCAAAAATAGCAGTTATATTAATCGTAAAAATCGCTGGTTTTTTAATACAGTATTAGTTAATATCCTGTTTTTAGTCGTTTTAGCGATCGCCATTATTTACAGCCCCCAATTTATCGGACCCGACCCAGCCGTTGAAGATTTAGCATCAGTAGTTAATAACTCTGGCTTACCCATAAAAGGTGGTATAATCTGGACAGCTACCGCTGTTTTAATAGCTTGGTTAATAAGCGATCGTCATCAGTGGCGACTAATTATTACAGCCAACCTCATCGGCTTTATTTTATTCTTTAACATGGTGTTTATACCCGGCTTATTCTTGGTCGATGAATACCGACAAATCCCTCTAAAAAATATCGCCCAAAACTTGGCAACTTTTCAACAACCCCAAGAAGAGTTATGGATGATTGGATTTGCTAAACCTACCGTAGTATTCTATTCTCAGCAGCCCGTCCATTTTTTTAGAATCAACGACTTTTTTAGGGCGGAAGGTGAACCCCTCTTGCATATCCTTAATGTTCTGCAAAACACCTCAGAATCACCCACAGCCCTGGTAGTTAGTCGCGCTAAGGATTTAGCCAGAATTGGACTACAACCGGGAGATTATCCTATTTTAATAGAACAGGGAAATTATCAACTGGTTCGCATTTCCAAGCAAATTTTATTATATCGTGTTATTCACCATGAATGATTAATAGCCCAGAAATAATGTAGGGGCGGGTTCCACAGTTAATTAGATTTGGTAGCGAGAAGATGAATAAACCCGCCCTCTGAGACAGTGCGATCGCGTAGGGGCGGGTTCCACAGTTAATTAGATTTGGTAGCGAGAAGATGAATAAACCCGCCCTATCTATCGGTTTCTACTGTTAATTAGATTTGGTAGCAAGAAGATGAATAAACCCGCCCTCCGAGACAGTGCGATCGCGTAGGGGCGGGTTCTACTGTTAATTAGATTTGGTAGCAAGAAGATGAATAAACCCGCCCTCCGAGACAGTGCGATCGCGTAGGGGCGGGTTCCACAGTTAATTAGATTTGGTAGCGAGAAGATGAATAAACCCGCCCTATCTATCGGTTTCTACTGTTAATTAGATTTGGTAGCGAGAAGATGAATAAACCCGCCCTCTGAGACAGTGCGATCGCCTAGGGGCGGGTTCTACTGTTAATTAGATTTGGTAGCGAGAAGATGAATAAACCCGCCCTATCTATCGGTTTCTACTGTTAATTAGGCAAAAGTTGAATTCCCAAAATCAGGGGGTATATCCTGAATACGTCCAGGACCGATCGCCTGTATAGCCTCTTTTAAAACCACATCTCCAGTATATAAAGCACGGCCAACAATGACATCAGTTACCCCCAAAGGTTCTAATCCCAATAAACCTAATAAATCAGTAATGCTACTGACACCGCCGGAGGCAATAATAGGAATCGAGACAATTTCGGCAACTTCCCGCAATGCCGCTTTATTAGGACCCTGTAAAGTCCCATCCCGGTGAATATCAGTGTAAATAATCGTAGCCACCCCCAACTGCGCCATTTGGTGCGCCAGGTCTGTAGCTTTGACCTCGGAAGTTTCCAGCCAACCCCTAGTCGCCACTTTACCATCACGGGCATCAATTCCCACAGCAATTCGTCCGGGAAACTCACCGCATAACTCAGCTACCAATTGGGGATTTTCCACCGCTACCGTCCCCAAAATTGCCCTTTCTACCCCCAAATTAAATAGGGCGGCGACAGTATCACGACTACGCAACCCGCCGCCGACTTGAATCGGGACATTGACAGCTTTGGCGATCGCCCCAATAGCCGCGTGGTTAGTAGGTTGTCCAGTTTTCGCCCCATCAAGATCAACTAAATGCAGACGAGTAGCGCCCTGGGACACCCATTCCTGGGCGACAGCCACAGGATCTTCATTAAAAGTCTCAGCTTGGGTGTAGTCTCCCTGATACAAGCGGACGCAGCGCCCTTCTAATAGGTCTATGGCGGGTATTACATTCATTGTTGATTGATAAATTGGAACATAGTCACTAGCTATAGTATCTGAGTTTAGCTTCCCAACCCAATTGTCATGGTATAGCAACCGCCAGCACTGTTAGCAGGGGGGGAAGGAGTCTTTTGTTGTTATGGGAATAACTGCGCCAGACTCCTGTCTGTTTATGCGGTTTCTGCGTCTTTTTCTTCCATAACTTCCGACAAAAGAGTTGAGAGTTGAGTATTCAGACGGCCAGATCTGACAAATTCCGCATAGGTTTCAGCCTCAATATCAACTAATTCTTCCCGAAGTAATTCTATGGTCAACCCTTGCAGTTTGTGGTCTTGTGAGAGTAGCTGCTGAGTTTTGGTGGTGATAGCTTCTAACTGAGATTTGACTAATTCGGCTTGATGTTGATAAGCATCAGGGTCTAATTCCTGCTTAACAATTGATTGGGAGAGGTGGTTTTGTACTCGGTTTAGGGCTACACGACGGGCTACTAATTCCAGATATTCTTCCCGCAAAGGTTGGTCTTTAAGGAGTCCTAACCATTGCAACAGAGGCTGGGTCGTTAAACCCTGAAATAATAAACTAAATAAAACCACCCCGAAGACTGTCGCGATCAGATTTTCCCGTTCAGGTATAGCCACTGGAACACTCAAGACTAGGGCGATGGAAACAGAACCTCGTAAGCCTCCCCACCACAACATAGTTTGATTTTGTAGGTCTATTTCTGATTTGGCTAATCTGTTACTGATCGCCGTTAAAGTAAATGTGGATATTGCTCTGGTTAGCACCATCGCTAGGACGGAAACCGCAATGGGTTTGATGTTGGTTGCTAAACTCCCAAATTCAATTTGAGCGCCAATTAATAAGAATACGATGGAGTTTACCAAAAATGCTATAAATTCCCAAAACTCGCTGACGATTAATCGGCTGCGGGGATTCATACCAATTCGGGAACCAAAATTTCCTAAAATTAACCCTACTACTACTACGCCAATAACTCCAGATCCGCCTAAGTCTTCGGTGACTACATAGGTTCCATAGGCGGCTAGGAGGGTGAGGGATTGTTCTACTAGGGGAGAGTCAAAGCGCTGAGTTAGATAGGATATCCCAAACCCAATTATCCCAGCAATAACTACGGCAATTCCTGTGAATGATAAGAGTTTTAAAACGATCGCAGCCGGGGATATTTCGATGTTTCCCATAGGAAAACCGACTAAGATGATGAAGGCTACAACAGCTATGCCATCATTAAAGAGGCTTTCCCCTTCCATTAAGACTCGCAGACGTTTAGGCGCTCCTAATTCTTTCATTAGGGCGACTACTGAGATGGGGTCTGTGGCTGATAAACTTGCACCTACCAACAGGGCGATCGCTATCGGCATTCCTACCGCTAAATCTAAGCCAATAGCTATCCCTACTACACAAATCACTACCCCAATAGTTGCATATAAAAATACCGGGAATAAATCTCGTTTTAGGTCTCGCCAATTCAGATTCCATGCGGCTTCAAACAGTAACGGAGGTAGGAAAATTTCTAGGATTAGTTCTGGTGATAATTGGATTAGATGGATGTCTTCAAAGGCTAAAAATAATCCGACAATTACCAATAATAGGGTAAAGGGAATTTTCCGCAGCCAAGGGAATAGACGAGACATGGTGGCCACACTTAGGGAAATCAGCAAGACCAGCAGAAATTGTTCAAGATTATCTTTGATACTGATCTCAGCGATCGCAACTTCTGGAGTCATAGTTTAAGATAGTAGCGACAACCACATCATACTATCACATTTACTCAGGATATGTTATAATTTATGGTAGGATTATTATATAATTATAATACTTGGGATGTCTAAAATTCTGCTTCTACTTCGATGATTTCGGTGTACTCAAACTGATTGGGACTGAGTTTAACTAGGGGATAATTAACCCCTTGTAAATTAATGATATCTTCCTCACAATCTGGTTTTGATGAATTGTAAACTAGGATATATTCTCGCCCAATTCTGGGCTTAATTTCTGTTGCGACTTCCCCCCGCCATTGGGTTTTGGTGACTAATACAACTAGCTGGTTAGCTAACTCTGGAATAATGCGGGCTATTTGGCGGCGGTAAATTTCATCTAAACTACCAAAAGGGGAATCCATCACAATAGGAAATGTACTGCTATCTGGTCCCATGAGGGTATTCTTTTGGCTCCATTCTCTAACACCTTCGATAATTCCACCAATAAAGGATAAACTGAGGATTTGATTTTCTCCGGTGGAGGAGGCTACTGGTGCATCTTCTCCAGAGGTTCTTTCCACTAATTTAAGTTCGTATTTGGGGCTGAGTTGCGGTTGATAGGGGGTAAAAGAAATTTGGGAAAAAATATTTTGGACTCGCTTTTCTAACTGTTGGCGGAATTGCTGGTCTAAACGTTCGAGGACTTGGGATAATCTGGCGATCGCATCTTCCGTCGCCGCAATGCGTCGCTGGGCTGTTAGCTGCTTGATCTCATTCATTTGTTGGCGATCTATTTGTTTCGAGAGTTTCTCGCATTCTTGAGTTAGAGTCTCAATTTGTTGATAATTGGAACCCATTTCTCGGTTAAGTTCACCAATGCGGCTTTCGATTTCATCTAGGCGTTTTTGCAGTTGTTGAATATCCTCATCTGGGAAATGGCGTAGCTTTTGCTTAATATCATCTAGCCGGGTTTCGATTTTGGATAATTCCGCCCGATTTTCACTTATAGATATTTGATGCTGGTCAATTTCTTGCCAAAATTCTCCTAGTTGGCGATCTACATCATCGACTTGGGTAGACATACGGATAGCGCTTTCTTCAAGATCTGCCATTCCGGCTTTATTTAACCAACTTTTTAGGCGATCGCATTCCGAACTTCCTTCTGTTATAGGAGTTCCACAAATGCACTGCTGGCGGTTAATCAACTCATTCACAAACTGCTTAGTAATTCCTGTCATTAACTCCCCCCTTTCTCGCATTCCTGAAANACAGGTGACGAAAATCGGCGATCGTATCTGACAATAAAACCGGATAAGCCCTATTTGACAACAGTTTATTAATCGTTTTTTTAGACTTTTTTAAATTATCTCTGATTGAAATAATTTGGCTTTCTAACTCACTTCGCAATTGTTGCAACTCCGCCGCCCCGCTTAAATCCAATAAATGGGAATTTAGCGTGCGTTTTAACTGTTCATGATGTGCTAATTCCGTTTCGATTTCCTTCTGTCTGTTCGACAAAGTATTGATTTCATCTTCCCGCTTTTTTTTATCGTTTAAAAACTTTTTTGTCTCAGGATTACCAATAATCGATAAATCCGTTTCCAAAGACTTTTTCGCTTGCTTTAAATGTTTAATACCCCTATTTAATACCTCCACCCCTAATAACTCTTTAGTAGCTTCCGCAATTTCCGCTTTTCTATCATCCCTAACAATTTGTTCTATACGTTCTCCATCAAAAAAGAAATACTGATGTAAACTCATCGGTAAAATGCGATTAATAATCTCTTCTGGTGGCTGCGGCGGCAAAGTCCAGCGCCCATCATCTCCCGCCACCTGCATATATAATTCGCTGTCGGAATGTTCGATTTCTCCATGTTGCTTATAGGCGCGACAAACCCGTTTAACCTGATAGCGTTTATGGTCATGTTCAAAGACAATTTCCACCCAGCAACCTACAGCCTTCCCCGGTTCAGCTTCCGTCAGCGATCGCTTATTAACCAATTGTTCCGACACCGCAAATGCCGCACTAAATTTATTATATAAAACCCAGCTAAAGGCATTAAGTATCGTCGTCTTACCCGCACCATTATTCCCATAAATTACCGTAGTATTTCGTTCCCCTTTTGCTAAATATATAATCGGGCTTTTTCCGTAAAATTGCCGAAAGTTACACAACTGAATCGAGAGTAAATTCATTGTATGACCTCTTTAATAATCTTGAGAACATCATCATTAATGTTCAAGGGACTTTTCATATATAGTTTATCTCTTTCCGCCTGCAAAACCCTTTCGATAATTTCCCTAACTTCCGGTGGTGCATCTGTAATCGGGTCATGAAATAATGTCTGATTAGCGTTTTCTCCATAGGTAGATTTTGCCTCAGAAAACACATTAGAAATCGCGTGAATTAAACCCTCTGAATATTGGTAAGACATAGACTATTCCAAACGTGAGTTATCGATGGTTTTTTAATAGGGCGAAAAATCGACTATCTAACAAAAATAAATTTTATCCTACCACAACCCCTATAATCACGTCAACTCTGAGACGACAAGGAGGGATAATGTAGGGGCGGGTTCCTCAGTCAATTCG
>NZ_PKGG01000499.1:0-754 GCF_046480465.1 Arthrospira sp. PCC 8006 | reverse complement strand
AACYAACAGTAGATATCTYCTGGTTATGAAGTGCGATCGCTTTTTGGTAAATACCCAGAATTTCCTCAACTCCCAACCAACAGTAGATATCTCCTGGTTATGGAGTGCGATCGCTTTTGGGTAAATCATCATCATTCCCCATTGACAAACTCCCCATCTTGACCTAATATAACAGCATGGGAAACCGTGTCGGCTTATAGGGTACTTTCACCACCTTAAACACCCCTAACCCAAAGTAGATATCTCCTGGTTATGAAGTGCGATCGCTTTTTGGTAAATACCCAGAATTTCCTCAACTCCCAACCYACAGTAGATATCTGTGGTTATGGAGTGCGATCGCTTTTTGGTAAATACCCAGAATTTCCTCAACTCCCAACCAACAGTAGATATCTCCTGGTTATGWAGTGCGATCGCTTTTKGGTAAATAMYCATCATTCCCCMWWSWCMMAAACTACAGTAGATATCTCCTGGTTATGGAGTGCGATCGCTTTTGGGTAAATCATCATCATTCCCCATTGACAAACTCACCATCTTGACCTAATATAACAGCATGGGAAACCGTGTCGGCTTATAGGGTACTTTCACCACCTTAAMCACCCCTAACCCAAAGTAGATATCTCCTGGTTATGAAGTGCGATCGCTTTTGGGTAAATACCCAGAATTTCCTCAACTCCCACCCAACCAACAGTAGATATCTCCTGGTTATGGAGTGCGATCGCTTTTGGGTAAATACCCAGAATTTCCTCAACTCCCA
>NZ_PKGG01000660.1:0-273 GCF_046480465.1 Arthrospira sp. PCC 8006 | reverse complement strand
TTTGCCAAAAATACGGCATTAAATGCGATCGCCGGCCATAGCCTTAACCGGATATCCTACCCAATTACTCGCCTGATTGGAGGTGCGTTCGGGCAGCAATTCTCATTTTGGCGAAAAACTGTTCAAGTCCCCAGTATCCCTGTATAGTAATGGCATCTGAAAAACCCAGGAGGGCCAGAGCTGTTGAAAAAGCCAGGTTGGTTTGACACCGTAGTGGGGTCTGTCCGCCAGTGCTTGTCGTCGCTACCAGACAAGCGAACGGGTAAAACTCGT
>NZ_PKGG01000550.1:0-472 GCF_046480465.1 Arthrospira sp. PCC 8006 | reverse complement strand
TGCGATAAAGCCTACCACTGGTTTTTTATTCCCGTTTTCCCTGTTCCATTTGGCAGCTTCTGCCTCATAGTTTCCGCCGATTTCACCGATCATAACGATTGCGTCAGTTTCCGGATCTTCCATCAACAACTGAACGGCGTCTTTGGTAGAAGAACCAATGATTGGATCACCGCCAATACCGATAGCTGTAGATACACCCAAACCTGCTTTTGCGATCTGGTCAGCTGCTTCATAAGTCAAAGTTCCTGATTTGGATACAATACCCACTCTGCCTTGCTTGAATACAAAACCTGGCATAATGCCTACTTTGGCTTCTCCCGGAGTGATGACTCCCGGACAATTTGGACCGATCAAGGTAGCGCCCCTTTCCTTGATGTAAGGCTTTGCCTTCATCATGTCAGCCACCGGAATACCCTCAGTGATAGCTATGATAACTTTTATACCTGCATCTGCGGCTTCCATGATAGCATCT
>NZ_PKGG01000239.1:0-7344 GCF_046480465.1 Arthrospira sp. PCC 8006 | reverse complement strand
AAAGCGGCATCCTCCATTCCATAGCGGCGATTTTTACCCCGGCGCTTGTCCGGTAGCGATGACAAGCACTGGCGGAAAGAACCGACTAGAGTCTCAAAGCCACCTGGCTTTTTCAACGGCTCTGGCGCTCCTGGGTTTCTTGGATGTCATTACGATACAGGGATGCTGGGGACTTGAACAGGTTTTCGCCAAAATGAGAATTGCTGATCACCCCCATAACCGGACGCTGATAGGGTAGTTCCCTTGTGATACCCGTCAATGGCAAGTCTATCGGTTCGTTCCTCACCATTGACTGCTATCACATCGGTCACTCCCTTTGAGTGCTTGTCCCGGTTATGGGGGGAGGGTATGATTCAAAGCCAACACGATCGCCTATCCGGTTATCTATGGGTCCAATTGATAATCTCCGGTGAGGGAAACTAAAAGTGCGATCGCAAAACCTGAACTATCATCTACCGGAACCAACCCGATACCCCCCAAACAACTTTTCAACTGGAGGCAATTACCGGGATGGGAATCGATACCCACATAATTCTCAGCAAGTCTCCAATCTTTGATGGTAATCATCACCTCCAACAGTCACTACCAACATAATCGCCTTACCCAAAAATCTTAGTCGTAGGTTGTAGGTAAAGCGATCGGTTAGGGGTAATATCCGTTATGGGTAATATCTGGACATGATAGGGTGAGCATTCATATAAACCCGTAATTAGACTGTTGCAGTTAGACTGTTAGCATTTAAGCTAATGAAAAAATTGACATTTAATTAGACTGTTGCAGTTAGACTGTTAGCCCAAAATACATAGACACCCCCTACAGTCAGAAACCATAGGGGGTCATTAAGTTATTGAGTTAGCTGTTAGGCTGTTAGGGTTTACGCCAACCATCCATCATCGTCAATATCATCTCTGTTGATTTAGTTAGGTGGTAAACGCGTATCATGGTCATATATTTTTGGGCAGATTATACTATCTAACGAATATTTCAAAAACTCAAATAATATGTCGAAATTTTTATTTTTTTAATCTAGCTTAGACTCCATTATTTTATTGCCTATAAATGAAGAAATTACCAAATAAACAATAATAATAATTATCAATAATATAACCTCTATTATAATTAAATTAATTGTATTAATCTCCAAAAATAAATGGTAAACCACTTAATCCTCTCTAAGGGGTCAAATACTGCGTCAAAATTGCTATATGGCGGCTCGGCAATGATTTGATATTGATTAAGCCAAATAATATATCGTTTAACCATCATATTCTGTTGGACATCATTGTATGCGTAAAATTTTAACCATCCCGCGATTTTCCAATCAACAGGAATTTGGTCCGCCTCAAATAATATCCTCACAAATTGGCTACCTGATATATCTGGAAATTTCTGACTACCATGTTTTGAATCATCCTCTTTGATGAAATATTGGTGATAAACTCAAAACCAATGAGTCTCAGATATATCATAGTTGTTAGGCATTATCTAATCTGTTTGATTACATGATCGTTAGCTGTATCGCACCATAAATCACCAACCCTTAAACCTGTAGGGCTTGTCGGTAAATTACTGAAATTAATTCTATGCCCTCTTATATTTCCATTAACATCTAATCTTGTTTGTGCTACTGTGGTTCCGATACCGACGACGTCAGCAATACTGACGGAGCCAAAGTCATCGATGCGTATGGGTTCGGAGCAAGCGGTTCAAAATGATATTGAGCCTAATCCATTTAGTCTAACAATTGGGTAGATGTACAAGTTGGGCAGGTAGGCATGGAAATTGAACCCGAGTCGGTTTTTACACCTCTATCATTAATATTAGGCACTACCCCCGGTAATTGCCTCCAGTTGAAAAGTTGTTGAGGGGTATCGGGTTGGTTCCGGTAGATGATAGTTTAGATTTGGCGATCGCACTTTTAATATCAGCCAGATGATAGCCCATAGTTTCCCCTCACCGGAGATTATGAATCAGACCCATAGATAACCGGATAGGCGATCGCCATACTTTCATAATCTGATACTGAAAGGCGGTCTGATATCTTTGTACGTTGATTCCCTAGCGGGTTCCCCCCCCACCTACGGCTATCGTGTTGGCTTTGAAACATACCCTCCCCCCATAACCGGGAAAAGCACTCAAAGGGAAGTGACCGACGTGATAGCAGTCAATGGTGACGAACGAACCGATAGGCTTGCCATTGACAGGTATCACAAGGGAACTACCCTATCAGCGTCGGGTTTAGGGAGTGATATGGGTATTTGACAGATTGATTAAGTTGTGCTTGTTGACTGAGTAATCATCCTATTGACAGAATTATTTTCCTGTGCTAGGACTAGATTGTGAGTAATATCTGAGTAATTAGGTGCGACTATCGGGTTAAGTGAATCCCGGTTATCGCTGCTAGGATAAGGATTTCCCGAAAATGGGCGATACTGGACTTGAACCAGTGACATCCTGCTTGTAAGGCAGGCGCTCTACCACTGAGCTAATCGCCCTTTTGCATTCGATGTTTTCTATTGTAGCAGCAATCGCTAAAATAGGGAAGCTATTTTTGAAAAAAATTTTTGTGCTATGCCTTCTGGCAAAACCCACGATCGCATAACACTCTGGAGCTTGCCACTGGTGGCGGGTTTGACCTTTGGACAAACTCGCAGCAGCCATCTAACCCTCCTAGTATCTGCCAGTTTTCTATTTAGTGGCCTGATGTTTGGGCCAGATTTAGATCTAAACTCGCGACAGTTTCAACGTTGGGGGTGGTTCCGTTGGCTATGGGTTCCCTATCAAAAGAGTTTGCACCATCGCTCGTTTCTGTCCCACGGGCCTTTTATTGGCACTGCCTTACGGGTTCTGTACTTGTTCACCTGGCTAGGCGTTGGTGTGATTACGACTATGGCGATCGAGTTTCTGTTTTCGGTAGAGTGGACGATATCAAGTTTAGCAGGGGAACTATGGCAATTTCTGGTAAACCACTCTATGGAATGGATCGCTATCTTCTGCGGTTTAGAACTCGGTGCTATGAGCCACTATCTATCTGATTGGGGATCATCTATTTATAAACGCCTGCAAAGCCAAGGGGTATATGGACTGATACCACCATCAGTCCTAGTCAAAAAACCGAAAAATACCACCTCCCGGCGGTCTCGCTCCAATTCCTCGTCAACTTCCCCAAAATCCTCGTCAACTTCCCCAAAAAAAAGCAGTCGTCGTTCTAGAAATTCCTCGACTGTGGGGAACTCCCGCAAACGATAGTATATATCCTAACTGTTAGGAGCGATGCTATACGGTAGGATTTTATCGGTTAATCAAATTCGTACAATCAACCCTAAATCAATATGTCTGATTCTAGTCATAATCAACCCGAAAACGACACGCTAAATGCCTTACAAGAACTAATTGATGTGGTGGCTAAATTACGATCGCCTGATGGTGGGTGTCCTTGGGATTTGGCTCAAACGCCCCAAAGTTTAACCCCTTATATTCTCGAAGAAGCCTATGAGGTAGTCGATGCCATTGCTACGGGAGACCCAAAAGCGATCGCTGATGAATTAGGAGATTTATTGTTGCAAGTAGTTCTACAAGCTCAAATTGCCAGCGAATCTCAGCAATTTTCCCTGGCTGATGTGGCGGCTGGTATTACGGAAAAACTCATCCGCAGACATCCCCACGTTTTCGCCGATGTGAAGGTTGATAGTGTCGAGGAAGTACACGAAAACTGGGAAGCTATTAAGGATAAAGAAGCGGCAAATCATCAAGATTCCCAGTCTTTAAGTGCTAAATTAAACCGTTATTCCCGACAACTTCCGCCTCTGATAGCAGCTATGAAATTATCTAAAAAAACTGCTGCTGTTGGCTTTGAGTGGGATAATGTTGATGGGGTTTGGGATAAGTTTCATGAGGAAGTGGCGGAATTTGAAGAAGCCTTACGCTACGAA
This sequence comes from Arthrospira sp. PCC 8006, assembly GCF_046480465.1. Classification (NCBI taxonomy): domain Bacteria; kingdom Bacillati; phylum Cyanobacteriota; class Cyanophyceae; order Oscillatoriales; family Microcoleaceae; genus Arthrospira; species Arthrospira sp. PCC 8006. Next base: position 3,412 of record NZ_PKGG01000239.1, on the reverse strand, counting down.
GATAAAGCACAACAACAAGCGGAATTAGGAGATATTTTATTTGTGTTGGTCAATTTAGCCCGCTGGTATGATATCGACCCTCATGAAGCGCTACGGGAGACTAATCATAGGTTTATTCGCCGATTTTCTATGGTAGAGGCTGCTTGCGATCGCCCTTTAGCAGACTACACCCTAGCTCAATTAGATGTCTTATGGGATAGGGCTAAAGCTATCATTAAGGAACAGGGGAATTAAGGGATTGATAAAAGGCGATCGCACATCCTCCGTAGACTTTTTGGCGGACGATCGCTAAACCGGAAACCTCTACCATTTCTCGTTTTGGGTCATGTTCAGCAATTAACTCTCCCCCGGCGGCGAGTAGGGAATATTTGGCGATCGCTTCTAGGACAGGTTCATATAAATTGGCTGTATATGGTGGGTCAAAATAAATGCGATCGAACTCCTCGGCGGCTAAGGATTTTAGCCGTTTAACCACATCTCCCCGTAGGACGCGAAACTGTTGTTCTGGTGTAGCTACTTGCTGCCAATTTTGCTTAATAATTTGACAAGCTGGCCCGGACTGTTCGATCGCCACTGCGATCGCCGCCCCACGACATAGAGCCTCTGCCCCCATTGACCCACTACCAGCACAAAGATCCAGCCAACGACATCCAGTAATGTCCTGCCAAATATTAAACACCGCTTCCCTGACCCGTGAGGGAGTAGGTCGGGTATTTTGTCCGGGGAGGGTTTTTAGTTGGCGATTACCATAAATTCTCAAGGCCATTTGTGAACACTATCCCATCTAAGTAATTACCTTTTGAGAAGAGTTCACCAACTGCACAAAATTAGATAATAATTGCAGTCCGGCGAGTGAGGATTTTTCGGGGTGGAATTGTAGCGCCATCACATTTTGGTAAGCGATCGCAGCAGTCACGGTTTGGCTTCCGTGGGTGATAGTGGCGGCGGTAATCGTCGAATCAGCCGGATCGACATAATAAGAATGCACAAAATACACCCAGGGATTATCTCCCAAATTATCCCAAAGACTGACTGATGGTTGAGTAAATGTTAGTTGATTCCAACCCATGTGAGGAATAGTCAGTCCGGGTTCTGATTTAAACCGTCGCACTTTACCCGGAAAAATCCCTAACCCTGCTTCTTCCCCTTCTTCCCCGGACTCGAACAAAATTTGCAACCCTAAACAAATCCCCAAAAATGGCACACCGTCAGCAATTACCTGTTTAATGGGTTCGATGAGATTACGCGATCGCAGATGTTGCACCGCCGGGTCAAAGGCTCCTACTCCTGGTAAAAGCACACCATCAGCCGCATTGATTACCTTTGGATCATCGGTAATTTCTGGGGTTCCTCCTGCATTTTCCAAGCCCTTACAGACCGAGTGCAGATTACCCATATCATAGTCAATTACTGCGATTCTCGCCATCTATATCCCTCAAGCCACCATTTGACATTATCTCATATTTACGGACAATTTGGGAACATTTGGGAGTTGATGATTATTGAAATTATTAATTGATGGCTCCGTTTTCGGTTGGCTGTTGACTGTTCAAATCCAAGATTAAGGCTTGATTATAGGCATCACGAGCTTCTTCGGAACGGTTTAAACCCTCTAAAGCTAATCCCCTTTGATGCCACACTTCCCGGTCTTTGGGGTCAGCATTTAGGGCTTTATTTAGGGCTATTAATGCCTGTTCATAACGGCCTAAATGATTTAAAGCTATCCCCGTATCTAACCAGCCATTTAGTTGATTGGGGTTAATGGCGATCGCCTTTTCCGCCGCCTCTAATGCTTGTTGATATTCCCCTAAATTCCGCCAGGCTACACTTTTTTCTATCCAAGACCAATAGGCGCGGGGATTAATTGCTAAAGCGCGATCGCTTGCTTGTATAGCATCAGCATAACGACCCAAACCCCGCAACACCCAAGCGCGACTTTCCCAGGCTAAATGGGAGTTAGAATTGATTACTAAAGCGCGATCGCAACTCATTAGGGCTTCCGGCATTTGGTCTAAGATACGCAACACCCGACAACGATAAAGGTGGGCATCAAAATGGTGAGAATTTTCGGCAATGGCTTTATCATAAGCACTTAAAGCCTGTTCATAATCACCTTTATCTCGCGATATTTCTCCCTGATTAAACCAGTCAGTAGGTGTGTGGTTAGATATAGCCGATTTATGTAATCTCTCTAGAGCCCGTTGATAATTCCTAGCGATTATGGTATTATTAGGGTTAATACTGAGGGCGCGACTGTAGGATTGTAGTGCTTCCTGGTGGTGTGATAATTTCTCTAAAGCATAACCTCGATTATTCCATACCCACTCGGAATTACTATCAATTTCTATAGCGCGATCGCAGGAATTTAAAGCATCCTGAAACTGGTGTAAGTTATTCAAAGACCAGCAGCGACCATTCCAACTATGGACATAATTGGGATGAATCGCAATAGACTTGTTATAAGATTCTAAGGCTTCCCGATATCGCCCTAATTGGTTTAAAATGTTGCCTCGTTGATGCCAGGAATGATATGACTGAGGGTTAATCGCGATCGCCGCGTCGCAACTTCTTAGGGCTTGATCATACTGTTCTAAATGATATAATGCTGAACAGCGACCCTCTAGGGCTTGCAGATAATTCGGGTTAATATCCAAAGCCATATTATAGGCAGATAAGGCTTTATCGTATTGTTCTACATCCAAAAAACTCTGAGCTTTATGGCGTAATTTGACCGCCTGTGACCAGGGAAAACTAGCTGTGAAATTTTCGGATGGGCGATTAACTTTTGATGATTGAGAATTGCTAAAATCTCGCGCCTCTTGCATAGCCATATTGCCCACTAGCACCATAAAAAATAGCGCCCCTATGGGTTTAAGTTGAGAGATAACTACATCCCTGGAAGTTGTCGTCCTAGTCAAAGCGGATAAGGCTTGCGAGGCATTTTTAAACCGTCTTTTGGTGCTAGGTTCTACCAGCCTTTCTAACCATGCTAAAAAACGGCGATCGCCACCTTTTACCAGTTGTCTAAATTGGAAACAATAGTTATCATCAATAAGCTGACCAATATGGGCGGGATGAGTCCCTGTTAGCAGACAAATTAAGGTAGCCCCCAAACTGTAGAGGTCGGAAGATTCTGTTAAGGGTCGGTTAAAGAGTTCCTCCGGTGGCATAAACCCCGGTGTTCCGGCGGCGATACTACTGGTGGCGGTATCTTTTCCACCTACTTTAGCAAAGCCAAAATCCACTAGATAAGCATTGAGGCGATCGTCTACTAGAATGTTACCTGGCTTAATATCACGGTGAATAATTGGCGGATTATGCTGTTGTAAATATACCAGAATCCCTAAGATAGAAATAGCAATTTGCCTAATCTGTTCTGGGGTGAAGCGTTGACCAGACTCTAGGGAAGGTG
>NZ_PKGG01000445.1:0-1554 GCF_046480465.1 Arthrospira sp. PCC 8006 | reverse complement strand
TCTGTTTTGGGCATACCGTCTAGTTCAATTGCATCAATAACTTTTTGTCTGAGGTCGTAACTATAGGGGGCTGGCATTTTTGGTCTTCTTAGTCATCTCGTCCTCTCCATTATACGTCCTAACTTTCCTGTCTGGTGCTATACATTGCCCTCACCCTAAATCTGGATCCCAGATACATTGCCCTCACCCTAAATCTGGATCCCAGAGGGGGAGAGGGACTTTTACCGGAATTATCCATAGTAGCGTCCTCGCCACTGGGTAGGTCTTTGGGTAGCGGAGAGAAAGAGGCGGAGAACAGCGAGAGGGTCAGCGAGGGGAGACAGCCAGAATACCCATTTAGCTTGTGCTTGGCTGAAGTCATAGGAAGAAGCGATCGCCGCCGACAAAGCGACACGGATAATAAACAGGAAAGCATTTAAGCGCCATAGCCAGGTGAAGATAGGGTTATGGTAGGGAAAGAGGAACCCCAAAGCGAGAGCGATAGTTAAGACCAGTATGGGTAAACCCTGACAGCAGAATAGGAGAGCGAGATCCGCCCAGAGTCCGGCGGTAGAGGAAGCATCCTTTAAATCAAGCGATCGCCCCCAGCCGGACCAAGTATCCATAAACCCATCATACATCCGCACCTTGAGGAGCGCCGCCCCATCCCAAAACCCGACGCGAAAGCCTTTTTTAGCAGCATTTCTAGCCAAAGTCACATCATCACAAAAGGAATTTGAGGCGGTGGTGTAACCATTGAGGGCTTCCAAAACCGAGCGGCGACACAAAAAGCATTGACCGTTAGCCATAACCCGCTCAGGGGTCATAGGGGCGGTATCAGGGGGACCAAATCGATATACGAGGGTAATTAAGAGGGCAGGTTGTAACCACAATTCCCCTGGGTATTTAAGGATAAACTGAGAGGATAGAGAAATCAGGTCATATTGAGCATTTTCTGCAGCCCTAACCAAGGCGGCGACCAGTCCGGGTTGAGGTTGTGTGTCTGCATCAATACCCAAAACCCATTGGGAGGCGGGGGAAGTGCGTAAAAAGCCAGTATGTAAAGCCCAAGGACGACCTACCCAGCCGGGAGGTAAGGGGTCGTCGGTAGTTAAGCGGAAACGAGGGTCGCGCTGGCTTTGGGCGATGACCATATCTGGGGTGGCATCGACTGAGTTACTATCAACTATGATGATTTCGCGTACTTCATAGCCCTGGGCGCTTAAACCGGATAAACAAGGACTGAGGCGGGCGGCTTCGTTGAGGGTGGGGACAATGACGCTAACTTTACCCAATAGGTCTGGGGTGGGGGGGGCTATGTGTAATTGTGGGCGGCGCAGTAACCCTCGAAATAGGCGGGAGAGTAGAATGGCGGTAGCGGGGAGTTGCACGGAAAGTATCAACAGGGCTAAGGCACTGATACTCTCGTAAGTTGATAAGTTAAATAGGGCTAGTAGACTAGGGCTGGGGATGAACATAAAGGGAAAACGCACGGGAATATAKATGGGCGGGTGTGGTGGTGGTKGACTGACGGAAGTTAATGCGATCGCTATTAGACAAGTTTTCGCTGTCACT
>NZ_PKGG01000390.1:0-2494 GCF_046480465.1 Arthrospira sp. PCC 8006 | reverse complement strand
TTATTCCAGTCTGTAATTTTGTGGTTATTGCCAGATCGGTGATTAGGTTTAGGGAGGAAGTCTCCGGTCTGTGCTTTTCTTTGCAGCCAGAGATTAATGGTGTTCCGGCTGACATGGAAAACTTGACTGGCTTCTGTTTTGGGCATACCGTCTAGTTCAATTGCATCAATAACTTTTTGTCTGAGGTCGTAACTATAGGGGGCTGGCATTTTTGGTCTTCTTAGTCATCTCGTCCTATCCATTATACGTCCTAACTTTCCTGTCTGGTGCTATACATACTACTATGACCAGTGAGGATATAGGCCAAGCCGAAGCCGAGTTAATTACCCTCAAATATAGCCGAGTTGAGATCCGGGGAGTTCTGGTTTTGCTGCGAACCTTTCAGCAATTACAACCCACCCCCATAGCCGATCTATCCATACGCCAACAATATTTTCTATTTGCTAATGTGGGGGAATTTTTCCCCGCCTTAGTAGTCCTGTCCATAGCCGCCGGAGCATCCCTACAGGAGTTTACTACCCTAATTAACCATTATCTGAATCCCGATGATGCGATCGCTCACCCCCAACCCGTCATTAGCGGGAAACTCTTAATGGCAAAATTGGGACTCTCTCCCAGTCCCTTATTAGGGGATCTACTCCAAGAGATACAAATTGCTAAGGCTGAGGGTCAAATATCCACCCGTGAAGATGCCATAGCGATCGCATCCCAGAAAATGCTTGAATTGAACCTACCCTAACTAGGGGTTGTAGCTGTTATTGTGACTTCTAAGGCTTTAATTAGGGGTGTGTCCCGGCGGACATTTCACCCCTACTTTTATGATTTTAGGGACGCTGAATGATGGTTTCCACCACACGCCGCCGCTGTTTGGGGTCAATGCCTAACAGTCGCACATAGTCCTTTGGGTGTTGACTTAGGCAATTTTCCACAGAAGCGATCGCCTCTGGGATAATTAGGGGTCGAGAATGGAGTCGCCTCCATTCCCTCCCATTCAAAACCGTGCTTGAGACTTTCACCTCACACGGCTCCTAGTCTGATTGTTCCATTGTTAGGGACACAGCTTTGGCATTGTCAAGTGCCGTCTTATCATCGCGGGTGTGGCGATGTAATAGTTGAAGGTTTTTGTATTCATCCTTTCCGCCTAGACTTCGAGGTATAATGTGGTCTACTTCTACTAAATCTGATGGTGCGAAATACTGTCCACACCATGTACATCTACCTTTTTGCTTTTTGAGTAGTTTGGTTACCCTAATTGGCGTTCCAATTGCTTGTCCTTTCCTGGTTGCCCAGTAAATCCAATTTCCGTCGTATGGTGTTGCGTCAGGGCGTATTAGGGTATGTCTGACAATCGGAGTCCAGTTGTGTTTATATAGATGTAACCTATCTTTGGTTTGGAACATCCAAGTTTCTTGTCTTTCTTTCCCATTACTGAGTTTCACCGTCCCCGGTTTAAAGTATTTGCTCAGTTTTTCGTGATTTGCCTTTCCGCATCTTGATACTGTCCATGCCCGTAACATTAGCCAGACTATGTTGTCTAGCTTAACAAAGGTCTCTTTTGAGACTACCGCTGAATAATAGTTTGACCATCCCCGAATGATTGGGTTTAGTTTGCTAATCAGGGCTGATTGAGGTGCAGTTTTGTGTTTTTTAACTTCACCTTTTATCACTTCTATGTGGGCTTTAACTGCTTTGTTGCTGGGTTTGATGTGGGTTTGATGTCAGATTAATCGGCTTGCTGCCCCGCCTGTTTTCCCAGATTTATATTTTCCTACCGGATGTTGCCTGATATTGAATCCTAGAAAGTCGAACCCTGGTTCCTCTGTTTTACCATCATACTCAATAGATTTGAGCGTGTGGCAGATTCGAGTCTTTTCAGGTTTTATTTCTAATCATACAGGTTTTAACCATTCAGAAATAGCAGTTTTGCACTGTTCAATGATTCCTAGGTCTTTTGAGATGACCACAAAATCATCAGCGTATCTTATCAGGTTAACCTGTGTGGTCGTCCCTTTATTAGGATACATTTCTTTAACTAGCCTTTCCATTCCCAACAGTGCGATGTTGGCTAGTAATGGACTTATTACCCCTCCTTGTGGTGTCCCTGCTTCTGTATCCTCGAATACACCGTTATCTAGCACGCCTGCTTTGAGCCATTGTTTCARGTCTCTTTTYAGGCWGCTTGGASAATGAATTTTGGACAGTAGRTAATCATGGTTCACGGTAAGAGCATTTCGTTATGGTCGAAAGGGAAGTCACCTTCCCCAACTCCACTTCAAAACCGTACTTGAGACTTTCATCTCATACGGCTCCTGATGTGGATACCCCTTTGTCAGTGGGAACAGGGCTACGACCCCCTGCTTTATGACCTCAACTTTCGGAGCTATATACACACGTAGTCATTAACTCGTTTTCGTCATAACACTCTTAGTTGTCGCGGTCTCTATATCCACACCGTGACTAGTGGGCATATCCTAACCATTACAATTAGGCATTA
>NZ_PKGG01000622.1:0-323 GCF_046480465.1 Arthrospira sp. PCC 8006 | reverse complement strand
CGTTGGCTTCATATAGCCCTAAATCTGCGGCTTTTATCAGTTCATCTAAACTCTTATTTATCGGGTTGGTAGTCACCACTCCTAAGCTAATACTACAGTTGATATATTCATGACCATAACTCTGATAATATACCGCAGTATTCGCTACCTCTAGCCGGAGAGAGTTGGCGCGTTTATCAGCCATTGCGGCGGTACAGTTCGGCAAAAATATTAAAAACTCTTCTCCTCCCCAACGACCGATTAAATCCTTGGGGTGCAGTTGTGATTTGAGGATACGCGCTACCTCCTGTAAAACCAAATCCCCTACATCATGACCATAGTTA
>NZ_PKGG01000266.1:0-6152 GCF_046480465.1 Arthrospira sp. PCC 8006 | reverse complement strand
TTGCCACTCAATTTCCCGCCAATTCTTTCGCAAATTTCAATTTACTGACTAGAGCAATTACAGCAGGAGGAGGACTTGTTTCTTCATCAGTAACGTCTATGGGAAACGGATGGTATAGATGCTCAATTACCTCAACAGCATCATCAACTGCTACTGCAACAATAGTGCATTACTTGAATAATGGGTCTAGCATTCTTTACACAGGTGATGGCATTTCAGGTATCTACATTTGGGGTACACAACTAGAAGCAGCACCCACCGCATCTTCATACATACCCACACAAGCCTCAGCCGTTACCCGTGCTTCTGATGCGGTTAGTCGAGTGTTGGAGGATGAGTTTAACCCGAGTGAAGGTAGTTTTTATATAGAATATACACCAAACAAGTTGACAGGAGTTGGTGCTATTTTAGGTACTAATTCAGATAATACCAACTTGATACTTCACGGCGACGATTCAGAAGGTTTCGGCATAGACACTAGAACTGTGTCTGGTGGTGTGTTGACTTATTCATCACCCTTAATAACTAGATTGGACGCACCATCATTTAAGATATTATCTGTTTTAGAGCAAGGTCGGCAAAAGTTATTTATTAACGGTGATAAAGTGGTTGATGAGACTAATACAGTAACATCTTATCAACCTATTTCTGAAATTCTTATATTAAGAAGAGCTAATGGTGTTGTTGAAACTGGTATATGTAAAGATTTCCGCTATTACCCTAAAGCACTTTCAGAGTCAGAGTGTTTAGCCTTAACAAAACTGTAATAGAGAACTAAAATGACTTATCACTTACAACAATAAATTAACAGATAATGCCTAATGCGCTTAATATATCAGAGAGTAACTGGTTTAAGGTTTATGAACTTAATTTCAGGATAGAAGATGATAGTACTCTACACGGTACTAAAAAATTACCTGACATTTCTGGCAGTAAATTTGTTAGGATATTATTTGACGCTGACAGTGTACCCGTGTACTGGAAAATGGCAGGGTGGTTAAAATTTGATGCCTACAATGATGTTAACCAAGCTATGCTAGTTAAAAAAGAGACTATATGGCTTAATGAATATCAAATAATTGAATCACCGCCGTACAGCAATTTTTACGCTTCATTTTCTCCAATAGAAAGGATTAAATGGTTTACACTTCATTTTTGGAAATTAATATAAATGAACTTGGTAATAGTTGAATTAGGGTTAATTATTGTCGCGATTATTATCAGTATGTTCATTACGCATACAGGAAACTTACTTATTGAGAATAGGTTAGACGGTATCCAAAATAGCCTAAATTATTTGATTAGATATGTTAATGATTTTATGCCATCAACAGTTTGTAAAAAACAGTTAGAAGATAAAAAGCAATCACCCCATCTTCCAATTAACAGAGATGATATTGATGATGATGGTTGGAGAAAACCCTAACATTAATTAATAATTGATGAAATCACAACAATGAGACCTTTACTAAGTTATTACGGGGGAAAGCAACGAATAGGTTCTAAAATATTGCAATATTTCCCACCACACAAAATATATGTAGAACCTTTTGCCGGTGGAGCTACTTTGTTATTTTTAAAACCATTACCTACCGTAACCAATCAACACGATTATAGAGAGTGCATTAACGATACAACTTTTAATCAACTTGTATAGAGTAGCCAAAAAATAACCTATTGAACTTAATAATGAAATTCAAGCTACATTATATAGTCAATCTGACTACAGAAAATCTCAAGCAATATGTAAACAACCGGAAGGCTTTTCAGACATTGAAAAAGCTTGGGCATACTATGTCAATATCAACCAATCATTTGCCAACGCTAGGCAGGGGTGGGGTTTCAGTAAAAAAAGCGAAAACCGAGCGATGACATTCACAAATAAAAAAGCTAGGCTATCTGAAGCGTTGGAAAGGTTAGAAAAGGTTTACATTTCCTGCGAGGATGCTATTAAGTGTATTGAAAGGTGGGATTCACCTAATACACTATTCTATTGTGACCCGCCTTATTCCGGTAGTACACAAGGTCACTATAGCGGCTACACGATTAAAGATTGGACAAAACTATGTCATACATTAGATTGCATAACAGGCAATTACATTGTATCGAATTATCATCAGATGATTGAACCTCAATCATTTACACAAAAAATAGAAATAAATACAGTCATGTCCGCTAGTCACAAGAAAGACGTAAAAAAGAAACGAACTGAAGTGTTATGGGTTAAAAGTAACTTAGACGGTTTTAATCAACTTCCTGGGTTAATTAACTCAGAGGTCTATAATTGTTTACTTAATACATGGGGTCAACCTAAACCCTAACACCTAACACCTAACAGCTACCCCAATAACTTAAATGTCCCCTATGGTTTCTGACTGTAGGGGTTCATTCATATTATCTGTTTTCGATATCGAAAATACGATATCGAAAATAATTTATATGCTTACCCCCCTAGTTTACCCACAATAGACGGGTTAAGATTTTGGCTTAGGGTGTTTATTAGGGGTACTGGGTTCCGCCTGGGATGATTACCACCAAAAATTGGAGACTTGTCTAGCGGTATGTAGGTATCGGTTTCGATGGGGAATCAATTCTCTAGGATTATGTAGGTATCAGCGAGAGATGACGAAACAAGTCACCAGTTGAAAAGTTGTTTGAGGGTATCGGGTTGATTCCGGTAGGAGATAGTTAGGTTAGTCGTGATTATGCGATCGCATTTTGTTGGTAGCGAGTAGGCTCCTCAAGATTTCACTAATAATCTGACTACCCCTATGGGAGTCAGGTAGGCGGTCTGATATCTTTGTACATTGATAGGGGTATCGTTGTACATTGATAACCTAGTAGGTAGCCGTAGGGGGAACCTACAGCTATCATGTTGACTTTGAGCCATAGATAAATCCCACTGCGATCGCACTCATACATTTCTATGGTTAGCACTGGTAGCTTTAGGCAATACCCTGCAAAATTGAACCCATACCCTCCCCCTAACCGAAACAAACACTCTTAGGGGTGCGACCGATGTGATAGCAGTCAATGGTTCGTTACGAACCGAAGGCTTGCCATTGACGGGTATCACAAGGGAGTTACCCTGTCTGTGTTTGGTTAGGGGGAGATATAGGTATTTGACAGTTCCCCTAGGTTATGCTTGTTGACTGAGTAATCAACCGTTGACAGAATTATTTTCCTGTGCTAGGACTAGGTTATGAGTAATATTTGAGTAACTAGGCATAGTTATCGGGTTGAGTAATAACCCGCTATCGCTGTCAGGATAAGGGTTTAAGTTAAATGGTTCTGGGTGGTTGACAAGCGTCTACATAGCCTACAACCCCTATTCTACCGTTACTTAGGTGTTACTCAAAACCATAGCAGGATCCATCAATCTGTAGCCATAAAATAACCCCTAGGGGTTTAATCTAGGGGTGTTAATTTATGAAAGGTTGACGATTAGATTAATCTATCTGATAGATAACTCCAAGGAATAATTTAGCTTCAGAGCTATCAATATCAACCCCTAACGCTGTTAACCGTTCTATGGCTACATCCAATGGTATAGGTAACTTAGAGCATCCTTTGAGAACTTCTAACGTAGCGTCAATGCCTTCTGTTTTATATTTACCTTCATTAACGATTGTGCTATGACCCATAAGTCTAGCTCGTAACTCGATAGGTAGTCCATACTTTTCACCTAACAGGTTGTACAGTCTACGAAAAGCATATTTCTGGGTTACCGGGCATTTCATAGAGGAAATTTTTTGACTAAACGTTACGTCAAAGCCTCTAACTATGCTTTTGGGTTTACTGCCTTTTCTAGGGGTATATTGAGGCAATAAAGGTTTTTTCAATTCCAGAAACTCAAACATTTCAGGGCTGGGAACTGGAGCAACAATCCTTCCCCCTGTTTTAATACTCACTTTCCGACCTTCTGCGTCAGTAAAGTAAACATAGTCACCTAGCACCAAGTAATTATCCTGATTATCGGGGTCTGACAGTGCTTTGATAGTGATACCATCATCCGTTACAAATGGCTTAGTTAGATTAACGGCGGCGGCTATCTCGGTAGGCCTTAACCCATACATTACTGCCATACTCGTCACCCATAACCAACTATGCCGGCATGATTGATGTTGGTGATTTTTAATAGTATAGGCTTCTTGTTTGGTTTTAAACCACCAATCCTTAAATACATCAACAGCTATCCGTTGTTTCTTTCTGAATTGTGTTTGTTTGGCGTTAATAGGCTCAAGCTGTTTAAGCAAGTGTTCTTTGTTAGGTGATTTCTCAGCTATGGCTTTTAAGATGTAGTAACGTTCCTTGAAGGTTTTGGAGCCTACTAATTGTTCTCCATTCTGCAAGGGAATATATAGCATAGCCTTGAAACTCTCCCAGCTAGGATATTCATCCCAATTAGGAAACAACTTGAAATATACCTCTTTAGCAGTCTCGTAAGATACTAAATCACTAGCGATATCGCGAGAACGTTTCCTTCCTGTGTTGCGGTTGTACCCCGCAAAATACTCATCCTCAATTTGTTTAAAGATGTCCCGGTAGGTTATCAGATTATTCTCAATCTGATTTTTCCCTAGGATGGTTTTATCGTACCAATCCCAAAATTCACTAGCGCTAGTGATAGTCCCTAGGGCTTCTGATACCAGTTTAGCTTTCTTAACCCCGTCTATCACCCCTTGAGGTGTACATTCAAGGTTAGCTGTCTTGGGTAGCCGTTTCCCGGTAGGTGGTTGCTTAAACTGCAATAGTAGGTTGTACCTAGTCCCGGTCTTTTGAAGTTTGAGAGTTACCCCTTTGGGACATTCCCCCTTAAAATCATGATAGGCTTTCACGAACCTAGTATAATTGTCGTCATATTGCCCTTTCCCCCTACTGTAGGGGTATCAGTAGCGTTACTCATTTTTTACTCACTTGTTACTCTGCTATGGTTTTGAGTAACACCTAAGTAACGGTAGAATAGGGGTTGTAGGCTATGTAGACGCTTGACTACCATCATAGGCGGACACAGGCCAGTTTTCGACAGTAAACCAGTCCAACCAGGGAGAATTAGGGCCGTTTTCCAGGATATCATTAAAGAAGAAAAAGCCTCGACTAGCATGGTTAAAAACCCCATCTAGGACGATTTTAAGATGGCGACTATGGGCAGCATCTATCAATTCTCGTAGGGCTTGATTACCGCCTAAAATCGGGTCAACTTGATAATAGTCATGGGTATGGTAGCGATGGTTACTGGCTGATTGAAATACGGGAGTCAAATAAATAGCATTAATCCCCAAGTCTTGTAGATAGTCTAGTTTTTCAATGACTCCCCACAAGTTACCGCCTTTATATCCCTGTAAAGTGGGTGGTTTTTGCCAATCTTCCCACTTAGGATGACTAATAACTGAGGGTCGATGTAATTGGTTTTTGGCAAAACGGTCAGGAAAAATTTGATAAAATACCGAATGTTTTACCCAGTCTGGAGTGTAAATTGTCATGGTTACGATTTGGAAAACACCAATATATATTTAGGGCGTATAAATTGCTAAGTAACTTATACAGCCACTTATGAAAATATTTCAACCTAAATATGACGCACGATCACCATAATACCATAGTAGTTAGTGGTCAAATTATGATCTGGTGGCACTGAGACTGTGAACATCAGATAAATTTGGGCATAATTGGCCTAGCTATGTATTGCGGATAGTATCTCCTATCTGCTAGGATTGACAGCAAGCCGAACCTTAATGAGAATCACAAGTGTCAAGTCCAGAAGAAACAGCCTTGGTTCCCAAATCATCTGGTAAGGATGCAGGTTTAGCCCCCCTACTCCTTACCGTGGTTGAATTAATCCGCCAGCTGATGGAAGCGCAAGTTATCCGGCGCATGGAAGCTGATACCCTAACAGATGAAGAACTTGACCGCGCGGCCGAAAGTCTGCGTAAATTGGAGGCGCAGGTGTTGGACCTCTGCGAAATTTTTGATATCGACCCAGCAGACTTGAATATCGAACTGTCGGAGTTGGGTTCCCTTCTCCCTAAGTCCGGTGGCTATTACCCAGGGGTGTCCTTGGGAAATCCCTCGATCTTGGAACTTCTCGATCGCCTTCTGAATACGGGTATAGTAGTAGAGGGAAGTGTTGATCTGGGTTTAGCCCAAATTAA
>NZ_PKGG01000579.1:0-408 GCF_046480465.1 Arthrospira sp. PCC 8006 | reverse complement strand
TTGCTGTAATGCCCGGCAAATCTTTACGATATCTCGCGCAAATTGATAACTCTTATCCCTCAAGATAGATTTTCCCACAGCTTAGTTAGTTAAAAGTTAATAGTTAAAAGTKAAAAGTAATGTGAAACTAGAAGTTGGAAGTACTTTTAACTTTTATCTTTAGTACTGTTTTTCCCACAGCTTAGTTAGTTAAAAGTTAATAGTTAAAAGTGAAAAGTAATGTGAAACTAGAAGTTGGAAGTACTTTTAACTTTTAGCTTTTCACTTTTATCTTTAGTTCTGTTTTGCCACAAAAAAAACGTCCGAAACAGCACCTCCATATCCAGCCCCAAACTCCACTCCTCCACATAACGCGCATCCATCGCCACGCGGTCGCGGATGGTTTCCTCCGAAGAGACATCGCCGTGG
>NZ_PKGG01000028.1:0-35732 GCF_046480465.1 Arthrospira sp. PCC 8006 | reverse complement strand
CGCCCCGGTCAGGTTCGCCCCGCTGAGATCTGCTAACACCAAACCCGCATTAGTCAGGTTGCAGTTTTCACATTCTTTAGTAGACAGGAGTTGTCGGATATCCTGTAAATTACTGGCTCGCACCGGAGTAATTGGTAGGATAGCAAGCGACAGGGTAATCATCGTCAGAATTGGGAATTTCATGGCAGATCTCCGGTAGCGCGAGTAAGCGTTCATGAACCTTTATTCTATACCATTTTCGCTAGGACTTGGGTGGTATATCGGGTCATTGTGATATCAATCAGGTTTGATCTTGATCATAATCACAATTGCTGACGCGCTCTATCACTTTCATAATGCCCAAAAGGTAAGATAATAGCAACATAGCGTTATCTGAGTTCCCATGCTGGCGCAATTCTCACCCTCATCTAACAATCTCGATGCTCTAATTGAGCGCATCTTTGTTTCTCGCAAGATCACCCGCGAGGATCAAAAGCAACTTATGTACTTGCTTCTATCCAAGGAATGTCTGAGTGATGAAGAACACGACTGCATTAACGAAGTATTCGATCGCCTACGTCGGGGGTTACTCCACGTTGTTGAGTAAATTATAACTCATGCAGGCAGAATATACGATTGATTTCACCTCCCCAAAACACGAGAAACACCCTCAATATTTCCCGGTTTGTTGATCGGCATATTCTCGGTCAATACTTATTCAAATTTACGATAAGGGAACCTACCTTGGTTGGTATCAAACCATTGATTCCAAAGGGTAGTGTTTTCTGGGCTGGCAATAGTTGAATTAACTACTCGGCTCCACTCCCGGCTGTTCATTGGTAGGATACATCCGTAATTCTCGAAGGTCAGGGGTTGGCTGGGAACCAGTTGAAAGTTCTGGCGGGTTCTCCCATCTTTCCACAATTGTCCAAGCAACAGAATACCATCACTAACAATGCCTTGTAATTCCCCCTCCTGCAGTAGGCGGATACCTTCAGCGCGGCTAGGGACGGCTTCCCATTGGGCTTCTGGGTAAACTGGGCGCAACTCGCTATCAGTGGTGGTAGATTCTAAAAATCCAATGGTAACTCGTTCCAAGCTAACGGTTGAAATGTCTGTTTCGGATAGTTGGGTGGGGTCAAGGCGATCGCGATTTTCAGTTTTGACTAACATCTGAATCCCCGTCACAAAAAAGGGAGTAGAAAAATCTACCCCATTTTCCCGTTCAGCGGTGATGCTAGTAGCTTCGCACACTAGGTCTAGGTTTCCCTGTTGCACCTGGTCAAAGCGATCTTGAAGTGTAACAGTAGTCATCTCCAACCGGATAGGCTGGTTTAGCTTCTCTTGGAGGCGACCATGAATCAACCTAATCAAATCGACAGAATATCCCTCGATATCGCCATTATCGTTTAAATAGCTAAAGGGAACCGCATCAGTCCGTACACCCGCACGCAGGACTCCGGTTCGTCCAATTTGTTCTAAAACCGTTTCCGCCCCAGCTACACCAGTAAAGCCAACACTCAGGATTAAGCTAAGTAGGGAAATTGCTAATTTTTGATTCATTGTCGCAATTTTTTTAAAAAAAAKTKSGTTGAAAACTTTGCCCTAAAGGGCTAACGGAATTTAGCCCATAATAGCACTGTTGGCAAGGACAATCAAGCCAGTTAAATATTTAACCAGGTGGTGTCGAGATAATCGATTTGAACGTGGGGACTGAGGGCTGTTAGTACCTGTTTTCCATAGGTGCGACGAGTGACCCGACTATCTAATAGGGCTACGATACCTTGTTTGTGGCGAACGGGAGCGACAGCCCCCTGTAACTCTGTTAATGCGGCGGGGAGTAAATATAGCCGAAACCAGTCCTGGCGTTGCTGTTTGTAGTAGGCGACCCTCCCAGCTACTAGGGGATTTTCTAGGGAGGGTAACGGTAAAGTGGCGATCGCTAATAAATGGGGAGAAATGAACTGATGCTGATGGTTTCGCCAAAATTGCCAACCGGTCACTAAAACCCCTGTTTCGCTGATAGCTGTGGTTTCCACCTGAACTAGGGACCCAAACTCTGAAGCTAACACCGCCGCCACTTTTCCTTTGAGGGGAATATCCTCAACTAATAAAACTTTCAAACCACTAATATTGATACTCATACATAGCAAGGTCCGCAATTGCTCAATTAATGCCTTCTCAAACTGGGGTGTATTTGGCATCGGTATCCCAGAAGGTAGATAAAGTTGGATTAATTGGCTTTGGCGATCGGGTGTAAATTTAACACARGTTAAATCCCCTAATCCCATGATCTGACGATAAATGGGAGCGTTTTTATCCAAGTCTAAAGCGCCGCCAATCAATACTACGGGTTGTTGTTCCCAAATGGGACTCAAAGCTGAAGCCACTTCTAGGGGACTGCAATATAATTTGAATGAACCCTGGGCGCGGTCAACTTCTACCCACTTTAGTTGATTGTCAGATAACCATTGATGGTAAAACTCATGCCACCGAGAGTCTAAGCGTTGACTAGAGGTTTCGGCTGAGGTAGTAGTTGATTCTGTTGGTTGTGTAAGAGTCAAAAACAGATTTTGGAGAATATCCTGTTCTTCCTCATCGAGGAGATGACAACCATAAAGATTAGCTGGGTGGGCGAAAATTGAGCGAATTAGACGCACTTGGGTTAACTCGAGGGTGTCTCGCCATTCTGGTCGCTTCTGGGTTAATAGGGTCCAATCTGACCATTCTAGGGCGGCGGTGAGGCGATCGCGACTCCACTGTTCTAAATTATCGGCATCATCAATAATGGTGGGAATATGTGGGGGAAAGTGCTGGTTATCGCCTAATCTATCTGCTAACCATATTTGAGGGGTGGTCAGTAGCAAACCCTGAAAATCTCTACTTGGCCAGCGATCGCCCTTTTGAATCGGCATCAGGGGTAATTTCTGATCATCTGCATCTGTAATACCCTGAATTTTGGGAATTTCCACCGTCAAAAGTTGCTCAATTACCGCTTCGGAGGCAACGATCACACTAGCTTTTCCCCAAACTAAAACCGGAATTAGATAACTAAACCGATAGGGATGCTCCCGGATTTGTGGCCTCACCCCAGTTTGAATTAATGCACTACGTCCCAAACGCAACGCGCGCGCCACTAATCTTGTCATTGTCAAATAGTGGGGCCAGTCCATGTTACCAACGGACTGCACCAAACGACGAACCAGATTATGTGCTTCTACTTCAATCACAGGGTTATCAAGCCAAATATTTAGTAATGTCCCAGAGGTTAAGATGGTTCTCAACTTCAGCCCATTGACTTCTAGTTTAGCTTGTGGCGAGCAGAACACCGAACCAGTGACTGGATCGAACCTGGCCCAATTAATGATTACAATTAATGATTAATGGTTAACCTGGAGATTTGATGATACTTTTAGGGTAGATCATTAAAACTGTTAATAAAAGCCATCACCTGGTCAAAATTCGGGGCATAACCCACCTCGGCACTACTATGGGGAGAGGGATTTAGTTTGCTGATTTGGGAATTTTCATGAACCATAATCATTTTCTGGCTGCAATTAGTTAATTGGGTGCGGGTGGGTTTACTAAAAAATAGCGGATTGAATTCTGAGCGAATGGTGCGGGCTATTTTTTTCATCTCATTAATTTTGGTAATCACTTGACCCATAGCGCTTAATAATTGCGATCGCCGCTCTTTTTCAAGGGTAGAATCTTGAATCTGACGCAGTAAATTAACGATATTTTTCTGGGTTTGGGAAGCATCATCAAAGGGCAAAATAGCCAGACAGCTAATGGCAAATAATTCTTGTTCTTGGTTAGCAATAAATGTGAGTTTTGTAGTGCGATCGTCTATTTCTATGCTGGGGGGACTTTCCATAATTGGAAACTCTTGAGCAATTTTGTAGTAAATAGTAGCTAAGGCTATATTCCCATCTTGATCTAAGGGAGAATTAACCATAATCTCAACTCTGGGTCGAGTTTGATTAAAAAACTTTCGGAGAGTTTCCCGATCCAAATGATAAACCTGACTATGATCACCATTAGCACTCAAATCTACCCATTCACAGGTAATCTCATCAGCTTTTAGATTAAACCTAGAAACTTGATAAAGTTTAGCGCCAGTTAATGTCGCTCCTGACAAGTCTGCGCCACTCCAATTCGCTCTAATTAAGTTAGCTTGGCTCAAGTCAGCGTGAACTAAACTAGCCTTTACTAACACCGCGCTGCTTAAATTAGCACCGGATAAATTAGCACCACTCAGGTTAGCCTCTGTCAAATTAGCACCACTCAGGTCTGCACCTTGTAGGTCAGTCCAGCGCAGATTTGCACCACTAAAATCAGCATTACTCAAGTTCGCATAGGTCAGATTTGCTTGTCTTAATTCCGCATTAGTAAAATCAGCTTTAGGTAAATTCGCTTTAAGTAAATCCGCTCCTCGTAGGTCGGTTTTCGTAAATTTAGTTAAAGCTCCAGAAACACCTCGCAGGTTCGCACCACTTAAATTAGCGCCATTAAAGTTAGTCTGCTGAAGTTTAGTTTCCCGCAGATCCGCCCCATTTAAGTTAGCTTGGGTGAAATTAGCTTTAGTGAGTTTCGCTCTAATTAATTCGCCTCGAATTAATAGGGAGTTAATTAACTGTGCTTCCGTTAAATCTGCTCTCACCAAATTAGCTACATTAATGGTGGCTTGATTTAAAATAGCTTTGGTGAGATTAGCATTACTTAATCGAGCTACATTCAGATTAGCACGAGTCAAATTAACTTCCCTTAAATCCGAGGCGCTTAAATTAGCTACACTCAAGGATGCACCACTTAAATTAGCTCCGGCTAGGTTAATTCGACTCAAATTAATTTCGTTTAAATTTATGTCCTCAAAATCTCGTTCTCCATCTCGATATTTTTTGACAATTTCATAAACTTTAAGAACGTCACTCTCAGAATTTTGATGGTTGTTAGTATCTGTCATTCTGTGGAAAATTCACTGTTGATGTACAAATAATTAAGAGAGCAATTAACGAGGGAGATAGAGTATTTGTGATGACTTTATTTGGCATCAAAGCTGGCTACAAAACTGGTGAAAATATCTGGGGTTGCCATCGCCATTTCCCGATATTTTTCGGGTGTGATTTTGGATAAATCCATCAACCCAGGAATATGACTAAACTTCCTCCCAAATTCGGGATGGCTATGAATAGCTAAATATTCCCCGACTAAGTTACTTAAAATGGTTTGAGTAGGATGGTTAAAAAATGGATGATTCCCGTCAATTTCTTCCTGTAACTTTTCCGATAACAAATGGTCTTCTAAACGGCTGATTTTTTTAATTATATCGATGCCAAACTGAATCACTTGGTTAGATAATCTGACTCCCATTTGAGAACTATTTTCCAAGGTGAGCATCCGCAATGATTCCAGAATACACTCTCTGGTTTTGGCGACATCTGCAAAGGGTAGAATCACTACATAAGCTGTCATAAATAGCTGTTCCTCATCTATTCTAAACGATAAGAGGGTTCGGCGCGAACCTATATCAATGCTAGGGGGAGATTTTATAAAGGGATAGTGTTGGATAATTTGCCGATATATGGAAGCTAAAATGCAGTGGGTATCTGGGTCTAGGGGGGCATTAATACGGATTTGAACTGTGGGAGATTCAACGTTAAAAAATTGATGAGCTTGTTGGGAACTAAAACGCTGTATTTTGCTACCATCACCGTTAGGACTCAGATCAATCCAATCGCAGGTGATCTCATCTGCAATTAAACTAAATCTGGAAACTCCATAAAGTTTAGTTCCTGTCAATGCGGAACTTCGCAGGTTAGCATCTGTCCAGTCACAGTCTATCAAATTAGCTTGGGTTAAATCAGCATGAATGGCGCTACAATTGAGTAAACTTGCGCCACTAAGATTAGCACCGCGTAAACTTGCGCCACTTAATTGGGTGGCTTCTAAGTTGGCGCCACTCAGGTTAGCACCACTTAAATTCGCCCAGCGGAGATTTGCGCCACTCAGGTTAGCACCACGAAGATCTGCGCCATTTAGTTCAGCTTGTCGCAGTTCAGCGTTACGGAGATTAACCCCCCTGAGATCGGCTCGTGTAAGATCAGCACGGGTTAGGTTGGATCTTTCTAGGTTACTGAGAATTAAACAGGCTTCTGATAGGTTAGCGCCGGATAAATTGGTTTGTTGGAGGTCGGCGTGTCTGAGGGTGGCTTCTCTTAAATCTGCTTCGGTTAAATTCGCCCCATTGACTACGGCTTCGCTGAGTTCGGCTCGCATTAGTTCGGCCCGAATTAAGGACGCATCGACGAGGTTGGCTTGACTGAGATCAGCTCTGATCAGGTTGGCGACGTTGAGAACTGCTTCATTGAGGTTGGCTCCCTGGAGAATAGCGCCGCTAAGTTTGGAAACGTTCAGTTTGGCTCGAGTTAGGTTAACGCCTGTTAGGTTGGCTCCGCTAAAGTTGGTAACGCTCAAAACGGCTTCGGTAAAATTAGCCTGACTAAGATTGACCCGGCTCAGATTGGCTTCACATAGCAGAATGGCACTAAAATCACGGTTCCCGGATTGGTATTCTAGCAGCAGTTCTTCGGCATCCATGCCTTTTTGGCTCCCGTTTAATATCGGCAAATTAAACTGTTATTCTATCAAAATTTGGGGGGGATCTGTCAATTCGTTGAGTTGATGTCACAAATCTCTATGGGGTTTTGGGTTGACAATTTTCCCAAAATTTGCTTGATTGGGAATTAATTAAAGTTATTTGGTTGTGCATTTGGGCTGCCAGTTTCACAGGTAAACTCAGGGCAGCGATCGCCGATTAAAGATGAATGGTAAGTGATGAACATTGGTATTGTCGGATTGGGTTTAATTGGCGGTTCCCTAGGCTTGGATTTGCGTTCTTTGTGGGAGGGGAAGGGATTAACTGAACCTCTGGAAGAATCAGTGCTACAGGGGGGGCGGGTGTTGGGGGTTTCTCGCCGCCAGTCTACCTGCAGCCGGGCGATCGCTATGGGGGCGGTTGATGAAGCCTCTTGTAGTTTGTCGTTGATGGCTAGGGCGGATATTGTGTTTATTTGTACCCCCATTGGGGCGATCGCTTCTACGGTTCAACAACTATTGGAACACCTGAATCCTCACGCCATTTTAACAGATGTCGGTTCGGTAAAAACTCCTATTGTTGATATGATATCTCCCCTCTGGCGGAACTTTGTGGGAGGACATCCCATGGCGGGAACAGCTTATAGTGGTATTGATGCGGCACAGTTCAAGTTATTTGTAGGGCGACCCTATGTGATTACTCCCACGGAAACAACCCCCCCAGAAGCGACGGAGGTAGTGGTGGCGATCGCTAATTTACTGGGGGCGAGGGTTTATCAATGTTCCCCGATGGACCATGATCGGGCGGTAGCTTGGATCTCTCATCTCCCGGTCATGGTTAGTGCTAGTCTCATTGCTGCGACGGCTACTGAGGACAATCAGGAGATCCTGGCTCTGGCTTATCAACTAGCAAGTTCTGGGTTTCGAGACACCAGCCGCGTGGGTGGTGGGAACCCTGAGTTAGGGGTGATGATGGCTAAGTATAATCGGGAAGCTGTGTTAAAGTCTTTGTCTAATTATCGCGAAAGTTTAGATAAAATTACACTCGCCATTCAACAGGAAGACTGGGAGACTTTAGAACAGTATTTAACGGCAACTCAACAAGGGCGATCGCGGTTTAATTGTTAAGATTCGGGATAATGCCCTAGTTTTATGGTTGGTAGCCAAACGATTATGGTACAATGTCTAAAGCCCTTTTTCCGCCCCACTTCTGGATGATTTGATCATCAAAATCATCGGCTGTTTCTAAGACAGATAAAACTGAGGACTCTAATTCTCCTGGGTCACAGGTTGAACCGACTATGGTATGGCTAAGGTAAATATGATCATGGTCATCGATCGCAAAACCACCAAAGCGCATTTGAGAATTTTTCAATAATAAAAATTGCATCAATTCCGGGGTAATTTCTGCCCCTTGAACTACGAGCGATCGCGTTTCAATGACAGCATCTTCGTGCCAGGGGTAAATTCGCACTTCTACCCAGGCGGAACCCAGAAATAAACCAAAGCCAGGATCGTCTAATTTTTCCCAAGGATACTGAGTGAACATCTCCTCCATCCAGATAGCGACCTGTTCATAACATTCTCGTTGAACTTGGGTCTGAAATTCCATGATTGTTGTCCTCACTTGATAGGCCACTGAGTATAGGGAAACTTGGTTAAATTAGCGTTATAATAGCGGTAATCGTGACTAACTTCTTCCCCGATCCATTCTGGTAACTCGAAAGCCTGATCGGGGCTGTTTAATTCCACTTCCGCTAAAATTAACCCCTGATTATCCCCGAAAAATTCGTCAACTTCCCAGATCAGATCACCGATGGGAATTTTATAGCGTTTCTTTTCAATGAGAGGGCCAACGCATAAACTAGATAACATCTGTTCGGCATCCTCAATGGGAATCAGATATTCAAACTCGGCGCGCTGATAGCCCACAGAAGCGCCCTTAAT
This sequence comes from Arthrospira sp. PCC 8006, assembly GCF_046480465.1. Lineage (NCBI taxonomy): Bacteria > Bacillati > Cyanobacteriota > Cyanophyceae > Oscillatoriales > Microcoleaceae > Arthrospira > Arthrospira sp. PCC 8006. The sequence continues at coordinate 27,209 of NZ_PKGG01000028.1, read as the reverse complement.
GGTCAAATAGCCCTGATTTCCGGCGATGCGGACTCGGACGGTTTTTTCTGGGGTGGTGGTGATATAGCCCTGACGGTAAACCATTCCCACAGAAAGCGATCGCCACTGGTCGCCGCGCACTAAAAATTTACGTTCGATCTCAACTGCCATATTTTAGTCAATTTGCCCAATTTACCAAGCTGTGCGCCTATTGTATCCCTGATCCGGGTGAAAGGGTGAACAGTTAAGCCCTCCCCTGACTAAATCGGTGGTATAAAAAAAATTCTGCATTCTCAGATACCTAAACTTGTAAATTTTTGTTAAGTATGGTAAAGTTGCTTTAACAGAAATTGAAGTAGAGGTACACATAATGCCATTCACCATTGACTCGGCTCGTAGCATTTTTCCAGAAACCCTAGCGGCTGACGTAGTTCCGGCGACGATCGCTCGGTTCAAGCAGCTTAGTGCCGAAGATCAACTGGCTCTCATTTGGTTTGCGTATCTGGAAATGGGTAAAACCATCACCATTGCTGCTCCTGGGGCTGCGAATATGCAGTTTGCTGAAAACACCCTACAGGAAATTCGGCAGATGACCCCCCTACAGCAAACCCAGGCTATGTGTGACCTGGCGAACCGGACAGATACTCCCATTTGTCGTACCTATGCTAGTTGGTCTCCTAATATCAAGCTGGGTTTCTGGTATGAACTAGGGCGTTTCATGGATCAAGGACTTGTTGCGCCCATTCCCGAAGGCTACAAACTCTCAGCTAACGCCAACGCTATCCTAGTGACTATTCAAGGTATTGATCCAGGTCAACAAATCACGGTGCTGCGTAATTGTGTTGTTGATATGGGGTTCGATACCAGCAAATTAGGCAGCTATCAACGGGTAGCAGAACCTGTTGTACCTCCTCAAGAGATGTCCCAACGGACTAAAGTTCAAATCGAAGGTGTGACTAATTCGACAGTCCTGCAATACATGGACAACTTGAATGCTAACGATTTTGATAACTTAATTAATCTGTTTGCAGAAGATGGAGCCTTACAACCTCCTTTCCAAAAACCAATTGTTGGTAAAGAGAATGTGCTGCGGTTCTTCCGGGAAGAATGCCAGAACCTGAAGTTAATCCCAGAACGAGGTGTTTCTGAACCGGCGGAAGATGGCTATACTCAGATTAAGGTTACTGGTAAAGTGCAAACTCCCTGGTTTGGTGGTAATGTGGGGATGAATATTGCTTGGCGCTTCTTGCTGAACCCAGAAGATAAGGTTTTCTTTGTGGCGATCGATTTGTTAGCATCTCCCAAAGAGTTGTTGAACTTGGTGCGCTAGAATAGAGTTCACCTAGAAATTATATAGGCGAGCGTTTTCTAAGCAAAAGCGCTCCCTTTTCTGCTGGGGATAAAGTCGATTCCCCATCGATTGAATGTGGCGATCATTGTAGTGCTACGGGCAGTAAAAAGTTACTTGAGGGTAAGTTAAGTAGGTAGGTAGGTAAAGACAGTGTTTAATATAGCATTATGAAATGATTTGTGAACAACCAGCGGTTCAGATAAAATTACAACCACAGGATAGAAAGTTCATAATGATTTATCGGATATTTATGATGGCTATATTATGATGATTAATAGCACCTATTTATTGCCTAGATATATTCTACGGTACTCGCGCACTAATATCGAGCAAATATCGGCTGTGGTAATGCTCAATTAGGTAATGATAAGTGAGTGAAATTAATTGGTCTGAACAGGATAAAAACGCGGCTGTAGATGCCTTACATAACGCTTATGAGCGGGAGGTTAAGATTCTGATTGATGAGGTTAAACAAAAAGCGTTTAATCTCACAGAAATTGACGAGGTGTGGAAATTGCATGATTTTTTGAGTGCCAGAAGACACGAGATTGATGGTAAGTATGACTATAGAGATGCTGCCAGTGTGTTTGTGTTAGCCACATTAGTTAAACAGGGATGGTTAAGCCTGGAAGAATTACAGGTTTTGGGTCGAGATAAATTAGCGAAAATCTCGGCTCTGACTAGGATCTAATTCGGGCACGGATTGAAGAAGGGCGGGTTGAGTAGTTGGACTGTTGAGAATCAAAACTGATTACTGAACCCGCCCCCAATTTGAGTGGCTATGGCTGCTGTTTGAGAAAATCGTCAACTTGGGCGGCGGTGGGTTGGGCTGCGATCGCCCCTAATTCAGTAGTAACCAAGGCTCCCACTGCACTAGCATAGGTAACGATCGCCCTAGGGGTTTCTGGGTTCTGGAGGCTAGGGATACCCAACTGCAAAACTTGGTGAATAAAGCCAGCCACAAAGCCATCACCTGCGCCAGTGGTATCTTGAACTGCCACAGAAAATCCGGGAAAATAACCCTCATGATCTCCGAGACAGTAAGAACAACCGCGATCGCCTTTAGTAATTAGCACCCCTTCCACGGAGTTTAGGCGATAGTTAATGGTACCAGGATCAGTGGTATCAAATAGCCAGATACTTTCAGACTCTGATAATTTGACAAAATCAACCTGTTTGAGCAAATCCATAATTAGGGGTTTGGCTGCTTCCGGGTCTGGCCAAAAATTCGGTCGCCAGTTAATATCTACTAAAATCTTGAGATTATAGCGATCGGCTAACTTCAAAGCATGAGTGATAGCGTGGCGGGTTTCCTGATAGGCGAGTTCCAATGTACCCAACACCAAAAAGTCAGCATTTACAAACAAAGACTCTGGTATGGCTTGGGCTTGCAAATAGGCATCAGCGAAATCAATAGTATTGAGATTGCCAAATCCGGCAAACTCTCGCTCACCAGTGCTTGAACGCAACACATAAACCCGTCGTGTGGGTGCTGATGGATGTCTTTGAATGCCGGTGGTATCAACGCCAACCAATTGAAGAAACCCCAGGAGGCGATCGCCGCCTTCATCGGAACCGACCGCGCCAATAAAGCCGGCAGAGGTTCCCAATTTCACCAAAGCACAAGCGACATTAGCGGGAGCCCCTCCCGGGTGAGCGGTCCAAGATTTAACTTCTCCCCAGGACTGGTTAGGCTCGTCTGCCAAGCAATCAAATAAAATTTCACCGAGGCAAATAACGCGAGAATGATTCATCTTGACTGTCAAAAATAGAGTTCACAGAATCTGCGCTGGGGCAGAAGCATCTGAGGTTAGAAGACGCAAATGGATTGTACAGTTTAAAATGGTGATAGCTAAGTAAATATGCAGAGATAGGATACCCTTATGTCCGACAGTAAATTCAAATCCCCTGTCTCCCTCTCGGAAAGAGAATTACAGGTTGTGGAACTGGTGGCGATCGGTTTGACTAACCAGGAAATCGCGGAAAAGCTGGAAATCAGCAAACGTACAGTAGATAACCACATAAGTAACATCCTGACTAAAACCTCGACAGGTAATCGGGTGGAGTTGGTCCGCTGGTCTTTGCAATGGGGTAAAGTTTGCATTGATAATATCAATTGCTGCACCCTACCAGAACCAGAATCATCAGTAGAATTAACTGATAGTGTTGATGAAACTGTATCCTCTCCTGTAGTTGAGTAAATATAGATCACTGATCATCATGGCAAGTATGGACTCAAGAATCCGTTATCAGTTTTGCTGTCCTCGATTACCTTTAGCGGTTTATCGAGAAGTGGCTGCTCACCTGCGACAGGTGGAGGGTGTACAGACGGGTTTAGTGCCTATGTCTAAAGATGTCGAGGGTTGGGAATCGTCAAAATTTGACCCTAGGTCGAGTCAAGTCGCGGCCCTATCGATTGAATATTCCGAATCGCCTGACGGGGACATTCCCTCGCAAGTTGAACGGATTTTAGCTTATTATGGCGATCGCTATGGTTCTTGGCAATCTTTAGATACGATAAACACCAATTGATCAGCAGGAAATTGGTCAGTACAGAAGGCTCACGGCTTCCCTGAGTGTGGGGATCATGCTCCTGGCGGTGAGTCCTATTTTTGCACGGATTATATATAGAGATGGAATCAATTCAAAGTTTACGAGGAACCCGTGACATCCTTCCGGAGGAAGTCGGTTATTGGCAGTGGGTGGCTTCTGTGGCTGAGGAGACTTTGGCGCGAGGGAATTATCAAGAAATCAGGACACCGATTTTTGAGCCAACTGCCTTGTTTGAAAGGGGTATCGGTGAGGCTACGGATGTGGTGGGAAAGGAGATGTACACTTTCTGCGATCGCGGCGATCGCTCTATTACTCTGCGTCCTGAAGGTACGGCTGGGGTGGTGCGAGCTTATATTGAGCGGAAACTACACGCTAATCCTGGTGTACAACGACTATGGTATATGGGGCCGATGTTTCGCTACGAACGTCCTCAAGCGGGACGACAACGACAATTTCATCAACTTGGGGTGGAGGTTCTCGGTAGTGATGACCCCCGCGCTGATGTGGAGGTGATCGCGGTGGCGGTGGATATCCTCAAGAGTTTGGGAATTACCAATCTGCATTTGAATCTTAATTCAGTAGGCGATCGCACCGATCGCCAAAATTATCGTCAAGCGTTGGTTGATTATCTGACACCATTTAGCGGGGAACTTGATCAAGACTCTCGCGATCGCCTTACCCGTAACCCGATGCGGATTTTGGATAGTAAGGATGAACGCACCCAGGAAATTACCCGCAACGCTCCCAGTATTTTGGACTATCTGGGAGAGCGATCGCAATCTCATTTTGAACGGGTGCAGTATCTGATTAAGGAATTGGGGATTTCTTACACGCTAAATCCTCGACTGGTTCGCGGTTTGGACTATTACACCCACACTGCTTTTGAGATTATTTCTGATGACCTTGGCGCTCAGGCTACGGTTTGCGGCGGTGGTCGCTATGATGGTTTGGTCCAGGAACTTGGGGGCCCGTCAGTTCCGGCGGTGGGTTGGGCGATCGGTTTGGAACGTTTAATTATTCTGCTTCAGCAATTGCACCAACCTCCACAAGTTACCCCACAATTATATTTGGTGTCTCGCGGAGAAAAGGCTGAGGCTAATGGTCTGATTTTGGCTCAAAAACTGCGTCAAGCGGGCTTGAGGGTTGAATTAGACCTGAGTGGTAGTGCTTTTAGTAAACAGTTTAAACGAGCCGATCGCAGTGGTGCTGGGGCTTGTTTGGTGTTGGGAGATGCTGAGGCGATCGCCGGAACTGTGAACCTCAAATGGTTGAAAAGTGGCGAGCAAACCGTGTTAAACCAAGTTGATCTGATTGGTAACGTTGAGGATATCAAACAACAGTTAATTACCAACAGCTAATTATTAGTGAGTTGGGCGGATTTTGCTGACGAAAAATGAGGTGGTTAATTGCTAAAACAACTGGTGGGAGCGATTAAAGTGCCATAATTATTGTTGCTAAAAAGGGTGATTTTTTCAGATAGGGGCGGGTCGGAAAATGACGGTTAATTGGCAGCTTAACAAGGCTCAACCCGCCCTAATTGATAGCTCAAAGGTTTAAGTTTCCGAGGTGGAAGAGTGGTTAAATGCGGGGGTTAAATAAGCCGCAAAAACAGCGATTAAGAAAGCGGAGACATTGCGAATTACGGGAACCCAATCGGAGGTGCGACTAATTACCGGACCGAGACCGAAGGCTATAAATAAAATGCCCCACAGGGGAGAAAAGATTAAGGCCCATTGCCAAGCCACAATTTGTCCGGGTTTACGGGGAATAGCTGCAATACCACAAATTACGCCACCCAAGGCGGAGGTGATTAAGGTGAGAATCCATTGTTCTCTGGGAAGACCGGGAACTACTCGACAACCACCGTCTTTGAGTAAACAGGTTTGAATGGTTTCGATAGATTGCAGTATTGATTGATCTTCGCCATTATCGCGGACAAAGTATTGATTACCGTAGCGGGTCTGAAGTTCGACCCAAAAGGTTCGGGTCAGCAGGTCGTATAGATCCCGACCGACACTAAAGTTAAGGATATTACCGCCACGTTGATCAGCTACCAATAGGACACTGTGTTCATCAAGTCCCCAATATTCCTTGACGGCGCGACCGGGAGTGCGATCGAACTGAGTTAGCACCCTGAGTTTCCAGCCAGTTTGGGATTCAAACTGTTTCAGGTCTTCGGCTAACAGGTCTTCTTGAACGTCTGTCAGCAGTTCGGCTAAATCTATGATCGGGGTTTGGACTTCGGGTAGAAGTTCGGGGTTGTTGTAAGCGCCGGCTACTGGTGCGATCGCCCAGGTGGAAAGCAGGAGACAGAATACAGCAATGAATCGGAAGAGTTTGTGCGACCAGATTTGTTGCATAGATATTTTATACCAAATAATCAAATGTGAACGACGGGAGATGTTTCTTAACCCAGAGATAATGCCAACTCATATTCGTTACAATTGTTAACCTTACCACAGAATCGGAGAAATTTAGGGAGTGGCTGGGGAGTGTCGATATAAGATACGGAGGCTGTTAACTCCTCTGGTAGGTGTTCTCGCACAATTGGCGATCGCTATCCCTAACATTAGGATTATGGTCAAGATAGTTGCGAACCCACTCACAAGCCTTGTCTATGAGACTATCGAGATCCAAATTCCACATAATCACGCTGTGGTCACGACTAGCGGAGGCTAATGTTCGGCCATCTGGACTAAAACCGAGAGACATAACGCTATCACTATGTCCCATTAAAGTTTTCAACAAAGTTCCGTCCTTAGCGCTCCAAATGCGAACATGACTATCATAACTGGCGGAAGCTAGTAAAGACCCATCAGGACTAAACACTACACGAGTGACACTATCGCTAGTCCCCTTTAATAGGGTATTGAGCAAAACTCCGTCCTGAGTCCATAATTTAACTGTATTGTCGTATCCAGCAGAAGCTATAACTTTACCATTGGGACTAAAGTTGACCCCCAAGACATAACTCTCATGAGCCTGGATAGTTTTGAGGCGAGAAAGCATAGTATTGGCTGGGTCCCACTTCCACAGAATTAAAGTCCCATCATCACTGGCGGAAACAACTGTCCGACTATCGGGACTAAAACTCACCTGATTAACCCATTCCTGATGTCCTGTGATGGTGCGTAGGAATTGACCGTCAGCAGTCCAGATTTTAATGGTTCCATCCTTGCTTCCGCTGAGGATATACTGACCATCTGGACTATATGTAACAGTCATGACGCTATCTGTGTGACCGACTAAGGTGGCGACTGGAGAGGGTACAAACAGAGATTTTGGTATGACACCAATACCGTTAAACTTGGAAACTCGCAGTTTCATGGGCCAATTATCGTACCAGTTGGACTGGGAGTTAAGGCGTTTCCAGATTTTGACTGTGTGATCATAGGATGCTGTGGCTAACCATTCTCCGTTAGGACTAAAACTCACGGAAGAAACGCGATCGCTATGACCTGCTAGAGTTTGCAGGAGTTTACCCGAACTACTCCATAATTTCACGGTTGTATCTTGGGACCCAGAAGCTAAGATTTGACCATCAGGACTAAAGCTAACATCGAGAACTCGATCATTATGGGCTTTTAAGGTGGCTCTGGGGTTACTGTGAAGGTTCCATAACTTCACGGTTTTGTCATAACTTGATGAGGCTAGGGTGCGACCGTCCGGGGAAAAACGTACCCGTGTTACTTTATCTCCATGACCGCGAAAGGTTTTGAGTAATTCCCCTTCCCAACTCCATACTTTCACAGTTTTATCATATCCGGCTGTGGCTAAACTTCGACCATCTGCAGAAAATGAAACGCAGAAAACAATATTTTCATCTACTTGTAAAGTCCTGAGTAATTCTCCTTGGCGAGTCCAGAGTTTGACTGTGCCATCTGTACCGCTGGTGGCTATGAATTGACCATTGGGGGAAAAATTAACTGAATAAATTACTGAGTCCCGTTTTTTCGTGTGGCTGATACTCATTAATCTTCTACCCTGTTGGTTGAAAAATTGCACGTCTCCTTGATTGGCTGCGGCGGCTAATATTTCACCGTCAGGACTAAAGTTAATCCAGGTCAGTGCGGTATGGCGGAAACGAATAGTGCGGATGATTTCTCCCTGTAAATTCCACAGGATGATGGTGCGATCGCTCCCTGCAGAAGCTATCATTTGACTATCAGGAGAAAAACGAACCGCTTTGACTTTATCTGTATGTCCGATCAATGTTTGTAATAGTTTACCGTCCCGACTCCAGAGTTTAACTGTATGGTCATCAGAAGCGGAAACTAACATTTGACCACAGTGGCTAAAATCCAGGCTAGTTACATTATGATTATGTCCTGTTAAAGTGGCGATCGCCTTCCCTTCAGGAGTCCATAATCTGATAGTATTATCCGTACTAGCAGAGGCTAATATATCCCCGCTGGGACTATACACAACATCCCACACTATATCCGCGTGTCCCTCTAGGCGGTTCTGTTCATGAATGCCATAAACTCCCTGTCCTAGGGTAGTCGCTACCCGAATTTCCGCATCCTGGAAACTGTTAGCAGTTACAGATAAGGACTTGATTTTTTGGAGTTGTTGGGCGGCTTTTAAACTTTCCAGCAAAGCATCAAAACGATAATTAGAGAAAAATAACGCCTCGGAAGATGCTGTTAATGAGGTGATATAAGCTAGGCGTTTTTGTTGGTAAGCAATTGTGGTTGATACCCCTAATCCTATAGTGGCGACAATCGACACACAAAGCAGTTGTTTTAAGAGTCGATTCCGGTGTATCAGTTGTTGTTCGCTTTGGCTTTGAGCCGCTTCGGCTTGGGTTTTGGCTTTCAGACTTTGTTGCAGTTTCTTTTCGATGGCTGTCTGACGCTTTTGGGCTAAAATTCCATAGCTTTCTCGGATGGGAAATACTAGATAATTATACATGAGTTGATAGCGGTCTTCTGGTTGCTCATGTTGACGCAGCAGCAATCCTGATTCTAAGATAATATCAATGAAAGCATGATGATTATGGCTGGGTTCATTATCGGAAAATTTGCCCTGATTTACCGTAGATGGATCGGGTCTAATGGCGGCGATTAATTGCGATCGCGTTTTCAACGGACGAGCTAGTTTTTCATCCGTCAGAGCAAATAAAATATCCCAGGCTGCATTAGCATTTGGGGGGCCGCAGTCTTCAATAATACCATTAATAAAATGCTCGATTAGTTGGTTTTTGGGATGGTCTCCCAGTCTTTCATATTCCGCTAAGGTGGTGATTCCTCGGAGTTGTTCTTCCTGGAGTTGGGAACCAACAAGCTGTAACTCAATTGGTCTGACCAACGAGCGTTCATCGGCTAAATCTTCCACTAATTTATCAATTAAAGCTGGCTCTAAATTAAAGTTAGCACGTTTGCTTAAAGACTGAATCACTCGGTGGGCTTCCGCTTTACTAAAATCTCGTAAATGGTAGCGAATATGTTTATCTAAAATGTTGTTATTGATGGCATCTAATGGAGATAAATATTCCGATTCTAATAACCAGGCTAGACATTCTTCTCGCAGGGAAATGATTACCTTAACAAAAGGGACATTTAGACAGAGATTTAAAAACTCATAAAATGTCTGGCGCTGGGAGCGATCGCGACAGAGAAAAAAGAATTCCTCAAATTGGTCAAAAATGATAACAGTCAGGAGATTTTGGTCGGCATTTTTCTGGAGACGACTGTTAATAAATGAATCGGGATGCAGAATATATGAGGTGCGATCGCGATTATTCAAAGATTCAATACCCGTGCTATTACATATAACATTACCTTGGGAAGCCTTGATAATTTTCCGATACCAAAGTCGTTTTAAATTCTGGCTTTTAATATTCAGATTATCTTGATTAATTAAGGCTTCCGCTAAAGCCGCTTCCAGTTCTCGTACCCAGTCTGTATAACTATTAATTACCACGGGTAGAACATTACGAGCCCCTAAACTAATTTCCGCCATCGCTGGTACTAAACCCGCATTAATTAAGGAACTTTTCCCGACTCCAGAACTACCATGTAGCACAATTAATTTATGATCATCTCGCCCTAACCTGTGAATCAGATTATTAATATCTTGATCCCGACTATTATTAGTCATATCAAAGCCGGGACTAATAGCCGATTTTGAGATATTGTTTTTGTGGTTAATAACAGAATTTAATGCCTGTTTAGAAGGCTGCAATTGATGAACTCCAATAAAAGCCCTAAAACCGTATTGATGCTCAACTTCTCGTTGTCTTTGTTTAATCCGAAATGCTTTTAAATATTGACCTTTTTCGTAGTAAATATGGCGCAATTCAGCCAGAATATCAATATACAACTGTGGATCATAACTGGGGGAGGTTTCTAAGCGGGCGGTTTCTAGTTCCTTAATTGCTTGTTCCCATTCATTCAAATGTTTGTAACTGCGAGCTAATAGCAGCAGATAAGTTCCCCGTTCATTGGGGCGCTTTTCCGAGTCAATAATTGCTAGGGCTAGTTTAGTTAGTTCTAAGGCTTTATGCCATTTTTTCTGCTGAAGGGCTACTTCAGCCAGAAATCCATAATCTTGGGCTAATTGCCGATCGCAACCATACGCTAAATGGATTTTAATGCCGGTTTCCGCTAGGTTCTGTAAATCATCCCATTGGTATAAACCCTTCAGAACATCCCCTAAATAACAGAGGATTCCAGCTACTAAATCTGGTCTTCCTGCTGTTTCAAAAGCCTGACGGGATTCTTCTAGGTGGGTTTTGGCTGAATGCAGAAATTTGACCTTATTACCCGGCGATTTTCCCTGGGGAATGTGTCGCGATCGCACCGCTTTTAGGCGATCGTTTAAAGCAATATGAAATAAGATAATCCCCCGGATGACTTGGTAGGAAATGGGATAAATAAATTGATAGGGGTCGCGACTGGTTGCGCTGGTAGATATCCAATTGTCCAGATCGGCTAAACTTTGTTGATAATGAACACGCGCCTTATCTCCTCGGTCTTCAGCATCTTCATCTAAGCCCAAAATAAATTGTTTAGTGGCTTGGAGAAATAGGTTAATTTTCACTTCCCTTTGTTGTAAATCTTTCCAAGCTAATTCTAATTCCCGGCGACGAATGGAACCAATACTTAGGTCATATTTAGGCGCTTTTGACCGGCTATAAAACTGGCGGCTGTGCAATTCTCCTGACCTAATTCGTAATTCGGCTAAGGAAAACAGCGTGTTACTTTGGAGGGTCAGTGATTTAATCAAGTCCGGGGTCGCCATTTCAAATTTAATCGTAGCTGCACCCCAACTTTTAAAGTCTGGTGCTAGTCGGATTAGTTTTTTGGCTAGGATATCTGTTATCCACAATACTAAAGGACAGGAAAAATTCTTGCGAAATTCATCCCGGACTTGGTTGGTGGAACTTAACAGGGTTTCTAAGGCTTCCACCCTGTCTAAACCCATAACCATGATGGCGCTAGGGGTAGGGGTGGCTATGCGCTCTAATAATGTCGTGTAGAGGGTGGTAACTTCCGGCGCTAGGGTGATGTTTTGAATGGTCTCTGCTTCCGGTAATTTTTGCTGTAATTGCTTGATAACTTTGGTTTGTAGATAGGAGTAGTTACAACTTACTAAAATTAGAGAAAATTGACCTTGTGAAAAGGAAATAGCACGGGCTAATCTCTGTAGCGATCGCTGATTTTGGCTCTCGAATTGCTGAGGCGTTAATTGATTAGTCATGGCTGAATTTAACCCGGTGAGTTGAGGGTGGCTATTTAATCAGTATTCGTTAGGTGAGGATTGATAATTTTGGAGTTTCCCCGGCTCCAATTGTGGCTGATTCCCTGAGATTATAGATGCCTATCCAGTCGGTGGCTTAGACATCATTAAATATTCACAATTAATTGAAAATTACCATCCAGTACAGATAGCAATACTCAATCAATTTTTCATTAGTCAAAATACTATAGCGTGATTTCTGTGGTTGATTAACACTGGTGGCTGTGGCCCCCCAATGCTCAACGCTCTCACTACAATCTGACTTATAGTATGCTGGCATTGTGACTAAACTACACCCTGACTCCTACTTATTATACATGATAATGATAAATTTTAAAAAAAAAATAAAAATTTAACACTTCCCGTAATTTTTGTGCGAGAAAACCTGAAAAACTAGTCGCTATCTTGGCCGAAATTTCCGGTAAAATTGGCAGCAAAAAATAACCGATATGTCTGACCATAATATCGGCTGGTAGATGGTCTTAATTAGGACTTATTGGCAGATATTGAGCAGATACTAATTAATTCATGGCTGCTGGTGGATGAGTGGGAGATTTATTAAGTTGCCAATTTTGATATTTGGGTGTATCTATCAAAGCTGGGTTAATGCCAAACCAACGACCAGAGCGATCGCGATATTCAAAGACAAACATACTCCGCAAGAGGGTTTGACATTCATCTTCCCCGCGCACGCTTTGATTGGCGACTACTTGCAAAAGTAAATCCCACTCGTCATCGGTAATAGCTCCTAATAGGTCATCGCGATACTCCCGAATTACCGTTTCTAAACAATCAGCCGAAAAAGGTGGATCATCCTGCTGTAGACAACTGTACATTAACATTAGTAATCGTCTCATGTGACCGCCACTAACCCGACAGAGGCGATCGAGAACTTGGGGGGTCTCAAACAATTCGGGAATATAAGAAATCCGTTCTTCGGGTGGTAAAGTCGGGAAAGCACGCGCTAAAACCATCTGTTGCAATAAAGCCATACCTTGGGGATTATCTGAACCATCTCGATTGCATACTGGAACCATCGGCAAGACTTTTGGTTTCACCCCAAATCGACTAGAAAGCCGACCATAATCATTAGAAAACATTAAAGTTAAAGGAATTGTATAGACCACATGACAATGTAGCCGTCTGAGTTGCTCACCCCGATCAACAAATAAATATTCTGGCTGAGTACGTCCCCAGGATTTGGGGGAATTATCTACCCGATCTAAATTATCAACAATCACCACTAACCCGTTTTTGCCTCTCTTTTTGAGAGTCTCGTTAGCGGGTTTCAGTAGTTCCTCATTAATGGCTTCTAAAATAGTGCTAACCCTCGGTTCGAGGTATTGTCGCAGTTGAGATCTCAATTTAGGGGAATCTTTGGTGCGAGCCGTAATTCTGGCAATACCAACGGAAATTTCGGCCTCACCAGATAATTCAATGGGGGTTTGCAAAAAATCGCCAATCTCCGTAAACAGGCGGCCGAAGTATCCGGGTTTTAACTGGACTGCGGCAGTTTGAATGCTTTCGCTCACTTGACGGGCGATCGCCAGTACAATATCACTGATGTCAACATCAGCCATATCCAGGTCCTGGGATGACTCAAAGTAAACTACATGGTATCCTTGTTGCTCCAGGCTGTCTTTGAGTCTAAACAGTTCTGTAGATTTCCCGCAGCCAATGTGTCCAGAGAATAACTGACAGGTGGGTTCATCACCGGAAAGCAATGTGATAGTGCGGCTTAACTCGCGAACAATATTGCTGCCGCGAACTGACGAAAAATCGATATAATACTGCTGATCTTCCAGATTCGCCATGTCAATGGTTTTACTGGGATTGCAGGCTTTGTAAAATTGGTTCAGGTTAAGTTCAACCATAATTGACTCAGTTATGTTACGATGCCTCGTTTTGAGTGTAGGATGATGCTGATACGCTAGGGATGTGGTTTGTCCCCCCACTAGGGGAATAGCAGTCAAGGGGGATAGTCTTTTAAATAAGGGAATTAGAAGGGACAAAAATTAGGAATGGCCAATATTGTGTTTACTTCTCGCAATCAATTAGGAACTCGCCGACGACAACTGCGCCGTCAGCGACGTTTGAAATTGGTTCGGGTGATGTGGCAGGTTCTGGCGGTCGGAGGTATTTCTGGGGGAGTATTTTGGGGAATTAGTCAGCCGATTTGGTTAATTAAAGAAGCTGAACAGGTCGAGATTAAGGGTAATCAGTTACTTTCTCAGCACAATATTCGCTCACACTTGCCTTTGTCCTATCCTCAATCAGTGTGGCAAATTCAACCAGCAGCTATTCAACAAGCCTTGATCGATAATGCTCCCATATCAGAAGCGATCGTGATTCGGCAGGTATTTCCTCCCCGCCTTACTATAGAGGTGACTGAACGAGAACCTGTGGCGATCGCTCAACCAAGCATAGGAAACACTACCCCAGGAACTGAGCCCACCGTCGGCTGGTTGGATGCTGAAGGTAGTTGGATGCCATTATCAAGTTATACTGAGCTAGAACAAACAGGTCAACTGCCAAATCTGAGAGTAATCGGTAACTTTGAACAATATCTACCCCATTGGCAGCAGATGTATAGCGATCTGAGTCGCTCCCCGGTTGACATCTATGAAATTGACTGGCAGAATCCGGCTAATATTATTTTAATGACTGAGGTCGGCGAGGTGCATATTGGCTCATACAGTACACACTTTTGGGAACAATTGCAGGTTATCGATCGCATGAGAAAATTGCCGGAACAACTTGATGTTAGTCAAGTGGACTACATTGATCTCAGAAATCCTAACTCTCCCTTGGTGTTGATGATCTCAGATAAATCATCACTATCCGAGGCTTCCTTCTCCAAGTGAACCCTTGACTATATCTCTGGGTGGTTTAAATCATCATTAAACTAACCAGGACTGGGGAGAGGTTCCCAAGGTCAGTATTCATAGCCAGGAACAGCTTAAACTGGAACCAAGAGAAAAATACTTGACCATCTAGGTGTCACTAACTATCTGAGTCCTACTGTCCTGATCACTGCTATATTAGCGTTCTGGGTTGTTAGTTCAACTTAAACAAACTTAGTTGACTCGGACTTGTTTAAATATTAAAACTGATTCATCTACCCCAAATACTTAAAATGATGCTTGATAAGAGCAATCTGGGTTCTACCCCAAATAACAACCAACCTGAAGGAAAAGCCAGCCTGTGGACGGCAGCAGAATCGGCTAACCCCTTTCGCCAAAATGAAGGATTAAACAATCTTAATAATGATGGTAACGCCGTCCCTAACGAACAGTCCTGGAGTAGTGATATTGTGCCTAGCAACGCTGCCAAAATTAAAGTTATTGGTGTAGGGGGAAGTGGCGGAAATGCCATTAACCGGATGATTGATAGCGAGGTCTCCGGTGTCGAGTTTTGGGCCGTCAATACCGATGCCCAAGCCCTTACTCAGTCTAAAGCATCTAAACGCCTTCAGGTTGGTCAAAAACTGACCAGAGGTTTGGGAGCTGGCGGAAATCCGGCGATCGGTCAAAAAGCCGCTGAAGAGTCCCGCGATGAAATCGCCCAAGCCTTAGACGGTGCCGATTTGGTATTTATTACCGCTGGTCTAGGTGGCGGCACTGGTACCGGTGGCGCTCCTATTGTCGCCGAAATAGCCAAAGAAGTTGGAGCCTTAACTATTGGCGTAGTTACCCGTCCTTTCACCTTTGAGGGACGGCGACGCATTTCTCAGGCTGATGAGGGAATTGCCGCCCTTCAAACTCGCGTTGATACCCTCATTGTGATTCCTAACAATAAGCTCCTGTCCGTTATTAATGAGCAAACCCCTGTACAGGAAGCCTTCCGCTATGCTGATGATGTATTGCGCCAGGGGGTTCAGGGTATTTCTGATATTATTACCATTCCCGGATTGGTGAATGTGGACTTTGCTGATGTCCGCGCCGTTATGGCTGATGCCGGTTCCGCTTTATTGGGTATTGGCATTGGTTCTGGTAAGTCACGAGCGCGCGAAGCTGCCTTAACTGCTATTTCTTCCCCCTTATTAGAGTCCTCCATTGAGGGAGCGCGGGGAGTTGTATTTAATATTACTGGAGGTTGTGACCTGACCTTGCATGAGGTCAATGCTGCCGCCGAGACCATTTATGAGGTCGTCGATCCTAATGCTAATATTATTTTTGGGGCTGTCATTGATGAACGGATGCAGGGTGAAGTCAAAATTACCGTCATTGCTACCGGGTTCACCGGTGAGGCTAAATCTACTGTTCCCCAATCCGGCAGAGAGGTTCCTTTGTCTCGACCCATAACTTCTATTCCTCAGCAGCGTACTATACCCACTCCCGCTCCTGAGCCACCACCTCAACCCCAGGAACTTGATATTCCTGATTTTCTCCGCCGCCGCCGTCCGCCTCCTGGTCGCTAGAGCATCAAAAATTCCCATCCCCCCTCAACCCCTCTGATTATCGGGGGTGGAGGGTTATTTGTGGGAATTTGGCGCTCAGGGTCATCAGTACACCAAAAGTTAAGCAATAATTAAACTCTGAGCCGCTTTCCGGATCTGAGGTTAGCTTGTAGGTATCAGAAGGGAAATTTATAGTTGCCATTTAATTATGTCTAGCACTTATAAAAACGGACACGCTTTGGTAATTGGGGTTGGTCAAGATTTACCCAACACGGTTAATGATGCTAAGGGTTTAGCTGCCATTCTCACCGACCCTTCCAGATGCGCCTATCCACCAGAACAGGTGACATTATTAGTTAATGAAAAAGCCGATCGCCTTCAAGTATTAGAAGCCTTAGATAACCTAGCTAAAACCACCAATTCCGAGTCAACTGTAGTGATCTATTTTTCCGGTCATGGTTATCAAGTCGCCTCACCTACCGGAGAGTTTTATTATCTCATGCCCTATGGTTACAGTATTAATAAACTCTATCAAACCGCCATTAGTGGTCAGGAATTTGCCGAAAAACTTAAAGCTATTACCTCCCAAAAACTGTTAATTTTATTGGACTGTTGCCATGCGGGAGGGGTGGGAGAAGCCAAAGTACCAGGACTAGAAATCGCTGCCTCTCCTTTACCACCAGAAGCCATCAAGTTATTACAAGAAGGCAGAGGAAAAGCCTTGATTGCTTCCTGTCAGGAAGACCAACTCTCATATATTTATAAACACAAACAATACAGCGAATTTACCCTAGCTTTAATGGAAGCCTTCTGTGGTTCTGGGGTGGCTAAAAAAGATGGTTCCGTGAGAGTCGCCGATTTAGCTTTACATACTCGCCAGGTCATCCCCACCCGCACCCAAGACCGACAACACCCGGTTTTACACTTTGAAAAGGCTGATAATTTTGTGGTGGGTTATTACGCGGGGGGAAGCATAGAACCCAAAGGGTTGCCATTTCCCCAAGCCACAGAAGAAGCGGAAACGGAAACGGCGGCTAAGTCTCAACCTTCGGTGGTGTTTGACCAAAAAGACCAAACCGTTGATAATCAAACTAATATTGCTGGAAATGTGGGAGAAATTGGTAAACAGGAAACCCATATTTCTGGGGGGTTTAATCAACCGGGTTGGAAGGTTAGCGGTGATGTGATTCAATCACAGCGAGATGTGGTTATCGGTGCGAAAAAACGGCAAACAAATGACTCGGAAGATGAATAGTAATTGGCTGGTAAATAGTCATGGTAGAATCATCAGAGCTTAATCACACTCCCCTTGAAGATGACACTAATATTACTGGAGGGTTTAATCAACGTACCTGGGAGGTTAATGGTAATGTTATTCAAGGAAGTTCGGTAACTGTTTATTTATCTCCTTCTGCTTATACAATACCCACGGAGAAGGAAACTAAGCCGACTCCATTGGGTGATAATCCTTATCGAGGATTAGATGTATTTAGAGAAGAACATTCTATGTACTTTTTTGGGAGAGAAAAGCAAATTGACCGACTGTGGGAAAAATTCCGCGATTTAAATGAAGATGAATCGGCTTGTCGATTTTTGCCAATTTATGGAACTTCTGGTTCCGGGAAATCATCATTGACGCGATCGGGTTTAATTCCTGAATTGGATAAAAAACCTTTATTCGCTTATCAAAAAGCTAAAATTGCCGTATTATTTCCGACTACTCATCCCCTGGAATCTTTGGCGACTGTTTTGGCGCGAATTGTGACTAATGACCCCTCGCCAGTGGAAAAAACGGCAGAATTTGAACGGGTGTTAAAAAATCGCAGCGATAGGGGAGAGTATGAAGGTTTACGACGCATTGCTAATCAAATCCCCAATATTCATGACTCGCTTCTGGTGGTGGTGGTTGATCAATTTGAGGAAATTTTTACTCTCTGTAAAGACCCTGAAGAAAGGGAGGCTTTTATTAATAATTTACTCTGTGCGGCGAAGGATGCAGATCGACAGACTGCGGTTATTGTCACCATGCGGAGTGATTTCTTGCGGGAAACTCAACAATATCCGGGGTTAGATGGGTTATTTTCTACTAATGGCTTTTTGGTGCCGAGTATGCAGCCAGAAGAGCTAGAAATGGCGATCGCCAAACCCGCAGAACTCGCCGGACATAGCCTCGAGCCTGCAATCATTAAACTATTAATTGAACAAACCCAAGGAAGGGAAGGCGCTCTCCCATTGCTTCAGTTTGCATTACAACGCATTTGGGAGGGCTTAGAAGATGGTAGAGAACCCGCAGAAACCTTAGAAAAAATTGGAGGGGTGGGGGGTGCTTTAGCGGGAGAAGTACAACGTTTATATGAGTCCCTAACTCCAGAAGACCAAATATTAGCGCGTCGCATTTTTATAGCTTTAGTCAACCTAGACGAGTCCGAAAAAACCACCCGCCGCCGCGCTCCAGTCTCCGAATTAATTACCAATAAACAGGAAGAACCCGCCATCAAATCAATTATTAGGCGTTTTTCCGCCAGAGGTGTCCGTTTCCTGTCTACCTCCCAAGACCTCCAGCGAGGTGAAACTCTGGAAGTCACCCACGAAGCCTTAATTCACAATTGGGATAAGCTACAAGGTTGGTTAAGTGAACGTCGGGAACAATTGCACCAAAAGCAGAAATTTGAGCGATATGCAGAGGAGTGGCGTTCTCAAAATAAATCCCCAGATTATTTGTTACAAAGTCGCATTCTTAGGGATGCTCAGGAGTTTAGCAAAACGGCTGTTCAGGAAGTGGCATTGTCTGAGTTAGCCACGGAATTTATTAAGGCTAGTAAGGCTGAAAAAAGACGCAAATTATTGAAAACTCTGGGATTGTCTAGTTTGGTTCCTATTATGATGATTGCTGGTTATCTGATATTTGATGAACAAATTACAAATATGCGTGTAAATATTCATACAGAAGAACTTTTAGCTCAGAGAAATTGTGAGCCTACTCCTCAATTAAAAGATTTATTAGAACATCAACGGGAAAACGGTAGAAATGATTTTGAAAGAATTTATCTCTGTGGTAAGGCTCTCAATGAGATTAATTTTGAAGGAGCCGAACTTTCAGGAGCTAACTTTCAAGAAGCTAGGCTAAATGGTGCTAATTTGCGTGAAGCAGTGTTGCTGGATGCTAATTTACAGGGAGCAAGACTTTACAAAGCAGATTTATATAATGCTTTTCTTATTAGTGCTAACCTAATAGGTGCTAACTTAGAATCAGCTAATTTAGAATCTGCAATAATGCACAATGCTAAATTACAGGGTGCTGATTTACGAAATGCCGATTTACAGAATGCTGATTTACAGAATGTCGATTTACGAGAAGTAGACTTAACACAAACTACAGGTCTTAGCCAACATCAAATAGAGTCAGCTATCCTGTGTAATACAAAATTACCTGATTATTTGTTGTCAGTAGAATCAAAACATCTGGAAAATAGAGATTGTCATAGATTCAATTAACCATAAAAAATTAGTTAATTATGAATATATTTAGCATAGCGTTGAGAACTACCAGAAAATTTTGTGTTTCGTATTTCAAGTTTTCTACCATCTCTAAGTTCATATATACCATCAGGCATTTTTTCAAGAAAATCAGAACTTTCTATCTCGATATCTTCAGATGATTGTGTGGTGTGAAACTCTCCTAATGCTTCGGCTGCTAAGGCTGCTACTTTTTCGTCGGCTTCTTGTATAGCCTTGATTAAAGTGCGTGTGGCTAACTTTTGATATTTCTGAATCCTGAGTAGGCTTTTGGCGGCGGAAACGTGCTTTTTCAAAATGGGTTGAGGCTCAACACTGGCTAGGTTGTTGATATATGATGATTTGATTTGCTCAATAATCTCCTGATTCCTTAAATTAAAACCAGCTTTTTCTAAGGTGGTTTTGGCGGATTTTACTATGTCATTGACAAGGGATTCCTTAACTGTTTCTGGGTCGTCCCAACTTTTTTCGAGTTCCTGTAAACAAGCGACCAGAGCTAGTATGCCTTCGGTTCTGGGGGAGCGATCGCTAAAATTTTGCCGGCTGATATTTAGCTCAACGGCTTCGATTTCTCCGGCGGCGATTTTGCCCTTTAAAATATTGTCGAAATCATTTAGAATTTCATCGAATTTATTGTTGAGTTTGGGATAATTGTTAGACATAGTGGCTTGACTCCTAGGTGTTGAAATTGTCGGTAAAGTTGATTGATATGTTTCTGGTTCTATGCTGTGACTGTGCCAAGTATTTGATAAGCCATGATCTGAGGCTTTATCCGGTACATAACTGGCTGCTGATGGACTGTCACAATCACAATTGAGAGCGGCTGATAAAGCGGGATTAAAAGTATCATCAGCCTGGGAATAATCGATGATTTGAGAGTGGGATGCTACCTGATTACTAACCTGTCTGAGGGTAGCAATGGCGTTCCCAGCATCAACTAAGCCGTAACCTGTGGCTAGGTCGCGACCGGGACCGGCTGTTGGTTGGCTGAAATGGTAATTAGCAAAACCCTTGACTACATCGATCGCACTTTTCTCTAAAATCCTCTTAGCCAACGCCGGAGATAAACCCGGATCCAACTGTTTTAATAACGCACAAACCCCCGCCACTTGGGGCGCAGCCGCTGATGTACCACTAAAAGCCGCCCAGCCATCATTGGCTTCGGTCCCATCCTCAAATTCAGCACAGGCGATATCAGTCCAAGAGCCAGGTGGCACAGGTAGCATAATATAGGCGGCGTGGGGGCGCTGTCCTACCAACCCACAGACATCGGGAACCTGTCGCCCTCGATAAACTGGACTGTAGAATGCACTGGAATAGTTACTCGCTTCTAACTCTCCCTTTGTGGGTCCGTTAAGATGCTTATAAACTCCCCCAGCAGCGATCGCATCTGGGTGTTGAGCCGGAAAAGACCAGTGACCATTTCCCGCCGAAAAAATCACAGTTATTCCCCGCCGCACCGCATCGGCTACTAAGGTGGCTAAGACCTTATTATAAGGTGAAAGTTCCGAACTTCTCTGATTTGAACCCCAGCTACAGGAGATAATATCAGGTCGTTGAGCGATCGCCGTCCTGAAAGCAGCAATAGAATTAACATTGCGGGATTTACCAGCGATCGCCACATCAGCTTTAACCATGATAAAATCAACTCCCGGAGCCACTGCAAATAAATTAGCAGATTCTCCAGTTCCGTGACCGTTTGCATCAATATCTTTATCCGTCGAACCCGGGGCGAGAATCACCTGACCCTGATAGTTATGGTGAGTAAAAAACGGGTGATTATACCACCCAGAATCCACCATTACTACTTTCACACCCCGACCGTCAATTCCCCCATCATGAGTCTGGTTGGCATTTAGAGCCTTGGCTAAACAATCGGGTACAGATAAATATTGCGAGACTGCTGGCGGCGGAAAAGCAGAGGGAACATTCGACCCCAAATAAGAAACAGGCTCATTAATGGCTACCCCTACCAGTTCTGTATTCCAACTGCTTTGAGAAATATCAATTTCCCCAGAGGGTTTATCATCAACCGAATCAATAAAATGAGCCGTGCTAGGCTGATAAAACTCTTTAATTACCTGATATTCAACATGGGCGAGAGTCGTCTGGAAAGACTGCTCATAAAGCTCAGGAGAGCCGGAAATACTGATAGATGCGCGACCAATGGAGAGGACATTAAATCCGGTACTCTGGAGCCTTTCTGCTGTGTATTCAATCAGCCGCGGATCAGCATCAAATTGGGTGACATTTTCACTGGTAACTAAGGTGGGCGTAGAAAGCAGAGACTCTCCCGATGCCGATCGCACTACAGCTTCAGCATAGACCAGATCTGGGAGTTCCCGCTTAACTTGCCCATCCATATTTTTGGGATGCTAAAATTACTACCCAACACTCCCATTATCCCACATTTAATCAGCCATCAGTAATGATGTTAAAAAACTTTACATTAACTCTCGAATCTGATCCAATAGTTCAGTCATGGAAATCCGACCCGATAGAAATTTGAGGGTGAGATTTTGAGTCAACCCCTGTAAGTCTGTGGGGATATGTTGAATTGGGTAACTGTTGGCGTTGGTGTCACTAGAACTATTAAATAAACCCGAATTATCTAAAACAAGAATCGGCGGAATAGTTAAATCATCGCGCTGAGAATTACCCAGGTTAACTAAAGCCTCTAAAGCGTTTCGGAGAATGGGAAAAGTTTGCTGGCGGACACAAAACAGCAATAAATCCACACTTTCAAACTGTAATTGTTGCAGAATTTCTTCCCAGGTTCTCCCCATAGTTCCCCGAAATCCTGCTTTTTGTAGATACTGAATCAACGCTTGCTCAATTTTGCTGGTTCGGTCAGCCGGGGGATAAAAATTAGCAGTTTGATTATTCCCCTGAGAATCGACGTTTACTAAGTCTGGTAATGTCAACAAATCCACCACCAAAATATGAGATTTCCAACTGATCCCCGCCGCCACTTGAATCACCTGTAAAAGACCTGGGTCAGCTTGTCGCCTCCTAGACCCCATAGAAGTCTGGCTAATTTGAGGTAATAGACAGGGGAAAACGGATAATCCTTTAATTTGATTAGCTGCTTGAGTTGTGGGTGTGTCTAGGGTGACTATGGGAAGATTAGCTAGATGTTTTTCATCTTTCAATTCCAGCAAAAATGCCATGGGGTCATCAAGGTAATTAATAGACTCTAAAACCATAACATTAGGATGCCAAATTCTCGCCAGTAGTTCCGCCTGACCTAAATCATCAGCTTCCAAAATACGACAATGGGAAGTTTGAGAAGTGTCGTGAGTTGTTGGAGGGTGGAAATTCTCTGCTAAACCCTGGTTTAATTCGTGGTCAACTGGATTTAACCACAGCACTGTTAATGTCTTGAGTGGGACGGTC
Source organism: Arthrospira sp. PCC 8006 (assembly GCF_046480465.1). NCBI lineage: Bacteria > Bacillati > Cyanobacteriota > Cyanophyceae > Oscillatoriales > Microcoleaceae > Arthrospira > Arthrospira sp. PCC 8006. The sequence continues at coordinate 4,272 of NZ_PKGG01000028.1, read as the reverse complement.
GAGGGGGTTTTTTCCAGTTTATTAATGACTAACTGTAAATCGGACTTCTGCACAGGTAAACTCAGAAAACCATCAGAGGCAGTTTTTAGCGATCGCTTTTTGTCTCCTAAAGTGGCTGTAATAAATACAGGAATTTCGCTAGTATCTACATCAGTTTTCAGCAAGGTTAGTACATCCCAACCTGATAAAAGTGGCAGTAAAGGATTGAGAAAAATCATCCGAGGTTGCAGCCTTCTGGCTTTTTCTAAGGCCTCGGTTCCAGTCCTGGCTACAATGGCTCGATACCCTAATTTGGTGAGTTTATCACTCAAATCATCAATATATTTGGGGACGGCTTCGACAATCAAAATTAACCGAGATTGTCCCTGGGTAGTGGGACGAGATAAATTGGTTTTAGGGTATGGAGAGGATGGATAAACGTCGGCTTTTTCCCAGTCTAATTTATCTGATTTCCAGCCGTTTACGGGAGGGACGGGAGGCAAAAGTAAGGTAAACTCAGTACCTTTTCTTTGGTGGGAAATAAAGCTAATATCTCCACCATGAAGCCGGGCTAATCTTTGACAGAGAACTAATCCTAAACCTGTGCCTTCAAATTGACGATTTAGGGGACTTTCTAGCTGTTGGAACTTTTCAAAAATCAGATGTTGTTTTTGCTCGGGAATGCCAATACCTGTATCCCAAACTGTAAACACGACCCAATCCTCCCAACGGTTAACCCGTAAACCCATATAACCACCATCAGGAGTAAATTTAAAGGCATTAGAAATTAGGTTAATTAGCATCTGGCGTAGACGCAATTCGTCGGCTTCAATAGTTTCTAGTCCGGGTTCGATTTCGATGCTAAATTTTTGGCTACCTAAGCTAGATTGACTATCCTTAATATCACCCTGCTGGTGCAGGTGCAGGACGGCTTCTAAAGCGCGATCGCAGACGGTTTTAATGTTTACACCTTCGGGAGTTAGTTCTAACTGTCCAGTCTCAATGCGGGTTAAATCTAAGATATCATTAACCACCATCATCAGATGTCTTCCGCTTTGGTGGATCAGTTTGGCATATTTAGCTTGGCGATCGCTTAATTCTCCCAAGGCTTTATCTTTCAGCAAACTAGACAACCCCAAAACCGCCGTTAAGGGAGTTTTCAGTTCATGGCTAATACAGGCTAAAAACTCATCTTTGAGTCGATTTAGTTGGATTAAATCGGCATTTTTAGCGGTCAATTCTTGAGCCACTCGATATTGTTCGGTGATATCCTGAGCAATAATTAACCACCATTTATCAAAGCATTCCGTTAGACTTGGCTGCACCAAAGTTCGGCGGGTAAATTGCCACACTCGCTGCTGTTTCGATTGTGGACAAATACAGATATATGTTTCCCCATTTGACCCGCTATCGCACCAGTTAGGGATATCGGGGGTACACTCACCAAACTGGGTAGTGTTGAGGTTAACCGCTGTAGTTTGGGAGATGGAGGGCTCTGGTGCCGAGGAAGCCATGGTAGAATGATTAGACTGGCTGCTGATACCGACATGGCTTGTAGTGGGGGTAGTAACCCATTGATTGACTGTTTCAGCGGCTTGTTGTAAGACTTCTGGCTCATTTCCGACCTGTTGCACCCAAGCCCTATTTTGACCCAAGATTTCTCCATTTTTGGTTTGAATCATCATGGGTAGTGGCAATTGGTCTAGGAGCTGCAACAGAGAACCCAGAAACGAATCAAACCCCCCTTTCTGCACTGATGACTGATATTTCGGCAATTGGACTGGTTGACTAACTATATATGGCAGCAGTTTGGCTAAATCAATCAGCCCTAAAAATTCCTGATTTTGATTAATGATAGCCAGAGCGGGCAGACCCTCTATTTTATGATCATTACTGGAATGATGGGGATGCCATCCTAAATCATAACCAATTTGCTGCAAAGAAGCCAAAAATTCTGGCCAATCTAAATAAGCCGGGATTAGAAGTAAGGGTTTAATTAGGCGATCGCTTAGATCTGCTAGGATGACTTTTGTTAATGGCTGTTTTTTATTTTTCGGGGAAAATAAATAGGTAGTTAAACTATGCAGATACACTACCCCAATCGGATATTGGTCTTGGTTAACAACCACAACACAATCATGATCGCCTTCTGAGAATACCGACCACAACTCATCAACTGTAATGTCCTGGCAACAAACAGGCACTCTCCTGATGATTGTGGGAAGAGAGATTAGAGAAGACATGAAAAAACTTGAACCCCAAACTGGTTTGGTCGTAGATACCTATGAAATAATTTTCAGAGGAACTACTCCCGCTCATTTATTTTAACCATGAACAATGGCTAACTTAAAATTTAAGTATTTTCTTAATGTTTCCTAGCTGACATCCTCAATCATTGAGTAGTCATAAGTTCATAGAGAAATTATTAAATTTAATGACTAGGCGCGGGAGATTTTTATATGAATCGTGACAGGGGGCTCAAGCCGTTAGTAACTATGGTTCCCTTGATCCCTTGTTGGTGTCTACTGGGTGCAAGCCGCCTTGACCGTTGTACTGGGGTGGTATACTGACCTCAGTTCAATCAGCTATAACTTAAATTATGGGACAGGGAGATTATAGTCGTCAACAACCATATTTCCATGATCCTCGGGTGCATAAACCCATTGAGGATATCTATGCTGATTTGGATAGCTGGACTTATGAAATTGATAAAAGCCAACCATCAAGATTTAATACTGTCAGCTTTTATGTAGTGTTACCCCCAGTTTTTTATCAAGGCAGATTTATCAAAGGATTTTATTATAGTGAATCTGTGGATTTGCTCAATCATGTATTGCCGAATTTATCCCGTTATTTCTTCTCGTTGGCTTACTCTATGTGGTGTTCCTATCCTTGGTCACAAACTGCTGATGCTTATTCCTGTTTGTATAATAACCCCGATCGCGCCCGGTGGTTTTTCCGAAATAATGCGGTTGATAAAGTGTTAATAACTTGCTACAATTCCGATTTTATTAATGAGTATATTATCGCCCCGAAACCCATAGAAAAAAAAGATATTGATTTGCTCTGTGTATCTCGGATTGCTCCCGAAAAAAATTTGCCGATGATTGCTAAGGCTTTAAAAGTTTATCGCCACAAATATCAACACCAAATTAAACTATCTTTAATTGCTGGAGACCGTAATATAGATTTTGCCAACTTTGATAATAATGATGATATTACCCGGAATATTTTGGCAGAAATTAAATCGATATTAGGGAATCCCTGGGATTATATTAACTTTATTAATTATGGGAATCCTTATCAAGAAATGCCTCAATATTACTCGCGCTCAAAGGCTTATATTTTGGGGTCATTATTGGAGGGAAAAAATCGCAGCCTGAGTGAGGCGATGAGTTGTAATATTCCGGTGATTTGTTTTCAGGAGTTTAATCAATATGCAAGGGGAGGCGATCGCCTTTTTCCAGAAGCAGCGGGTTTATGCGCCCAATTTGACCCGGAATCCCTAGCGGATACCATTTATCAAGTATTAGCCAATCCGGGAAGATTTCAGCCCCGATTAAGCTATTTAAAATATCGAGGGAGAAAGAACTTTTTTAATACCTGTCTGACCGCCTTTCCCTATTATCAACAATCCATTCCCGACTACCACCATAACTCACCCTTTCATAGTCTGTGGTTAGATTTAGCCATTCAGGACAACTATCAAATGAGTCTATATGATTTCCTATATGGACGATCTGAATATTCCCATCTCAGAGGTCTGGTGAATATTTATAAACATCTCAATCAGTGGTTAGGCTGGCTACAGGGTCAAATCAATCGAAAATACCCGGGAATTGTGACGAATAACCAACCCGGTTGATTTGGTCAAATCCCCCATGGGTGGCACTTGCCAAATGTCTCCGATTGTGATATAATATGCTGGCTTTACCCAAAGGATATGATTGGATAAGATGACTAACGAAGCAGCCCAGGTTTGTCCGATTTGTGGGGTAAAAATTGTCAAAGCCCCCGGAGGCGATCGCGTTTTATTTTCAGTAGGAGCCCCCGGAACTAGAGCCAGATTATGGGCGCGGGTGTGTCAATTTGTGAAAAAACCAGGCTGTATTAATTCCGACCCAGCACTAATTGGAGACACCAAACCCACAGACCCCTATCAACCCAAMTAAATCCCCCCTKTTACCACCAACAAAATTTACGTTTTCCATTAGGTAAAATAGTCCGCCAGTTAGTGCGTGCTAAAGCCAACTGTTCATACCCCACCGTACAACCTCTACGATTCGCACCGCA
>NZ_PKGG01000304.1:0-4843 GCF_046480465.1 Arthrospira sp. PCC 8006 | reverse complement strand
CAGACTTAATTGAAGTAGACCACGTTGTACCTAGAAGCCAAGGCGGAAAGGATGAATACAAGAATCTTCAAATATTACATCGCCACACCCGCGACAATAAAACAGCTCTTGATGAAAGAGATGTTGCTGTACTCTTAACAAAGAGACGGTCAAACTAGGAGCCGTATGAGGTGAAAGTCTCATGTACGGTTCTGCTGCTGAATGGGAGGGGTAGACCGTGAGGTCTATCTCGACCCCTAATCAATTAAATATCAGTATACATATTAGTATCCGCCGCATCTTGAAGCTGTGGCACAAACTCCGTCCCCTTTAGCTTCATCCCCATTTCCAACAGTATTTCTGCCATATCATGTTTAGAAACTTTGTCATTTCCCCTCATCGACAAACGTTGATAAAGTTGTTAAAATACCTCACTTGTTAAATTCCTAAAGTCTTCTTGCCACCTATCTCTAGTTTGCTAGTTTGGTTGAATTCATCACGGAGCAGGTTAGTTTGAGTATCCAGAGATTGATCCAAAGATTCAATACTGTTAGAAAACTTACGATTGATTCTCTCAAGATGCTGTCGCAGTTCCGGGGCTTCTTCTTTACTCTCTGTACTTAGAGATTTAAACTTTTTATCAAAGGCTTCGTTAGTCGCCCTAATGTCAGTCGAAAAAACACTTTTTAGCTGTTGTGCATAATCATGAAATTCTTGCTGAAGCCTAGATAAATCCGACTCCATTTTCTCGAAGCGGTTATTAAACTCCCGGATATTAGAACCAAAAATAATATCGCGAATTTTCTCAATATTAGCTAATTTTTCGCGCATTTCTTCTTTAGTTATATCGGACATAATTTCTCCTGGTAGTTGTAGCAGTTATCCTGGTTACGGAATATTTTGGGCTATCCTCCCGACTTAGCCCTGTGGATAAAGGGGGACATTTCCCAGACCCTATGATTGATAATTTTTGGGCTTTTTCCCCTAGGGCGGTTCTCGGGGGGTTGAGGGTTAGCGTGGCGAGATACACTCTCTTGGAGTCTTCCAGTCCTTACCCAGACTGATAGTCCGAGTCCCGCTGACCAAATATCAATGCTGGCTTTTCTGAACCTACCCCATAGCTGTTGGCTTGGCTTTGTAGGTGTTGCATAATAGAAAATGATATTCTCAAATAAATCAAGATGGATTGTCCTTATTGCCAAAGCCATAAAGTAGTCAAAAATGGTCATCGTCAGGGAAAACAGAGTTACCTGTGCCGTGAATGTGGTCGCCAATTTCGAGAAAATCCCTGTCCTGGAGGTTACAGTTCTGATGTCAAAGAGCTTTGTGTGAAAATGTCCCTCAATGGCATGGGATTTCGAGCCATTGAGAGAGTCACTGGTATTTCTCACAACACAATACTTAACTGGGTTAGAGTTGCAGAAACCCAGATGTGATGAGGAAAACTATGAAATTCCTGAAATAGCTCAAATTGATGAGCTTCAGACTTTTGTGGGTTCAAAAAAAANCCATCTGGGTCTGGACAGTTGTGAATACCAAACTGCCTGGAATTCTGAAGTTTGTCATAGGCGACCGCTCATTGCTGAATTAGGGGTCGAGATAGACCTCACGGTCTACCCCTCCCATTCAGCAGCAGAACCGTACATGAGAATTTCACCTCATACGGCTCCTAGTTTGACCGTCTCCTTGTTAAGAGTACAGCATCATCTCTTCATCAAGAGCTGTTTTATCATCGTGACAATGGCGATGTAATAGTTGAAGATTCTTGTATTCATCCTTTCCGCCTTGGCTTCTAGGTACAATATGGTCTACTTCAATAAAGTCTGACGGGGTAAAGAATTGCCCACACCAGGTACATCTACCTTTTGGTTTCTTGAGTAGTTTTGCAACTCTATTTGGCGTATCGATTGCTTGTCCTTTCCTGTTTGCCCAGTAAGTCCAATTTCCGTCGTATGGTGTTGCTTCCGGGCGTATTAGGGTGTGTCTGACAATTGGAGTCCACTTATGTTTCCATAATTGGATTCCATCTTTGGTCTGGAATAACCAAGATTCATGCCTTTCTTTCCCATTGCTAAGTTTAACCATTCCATGTCTGAAATAGTTTCCTAGCTTTTCGTAACTTGCCTTTTGGCATCTTGATTTTGTCCATGCCCGTAACATTTGCCARATTATGAAGTCTAGCTTGTTGAAGGTCTCTGTTGAGACTACCGCTGAATAATAGTTTGACCATCCCCGAATAATTGGGTTCAGTTTGTTAATTAGGGCTGACTGAGGTGCTGTTTTATATTGTTTGATTACATCTTTTATCGCTTCTGTGTGGGCAACTGCTTTTTGACTGGGTTTTATATGAGTTTTATGTCCTAATGGTTTCCCATATGGAGTCATCCCAGTTCTGTATTTTCCTACGGGATATTGCCTAATCTTGAAACCTAAGAAATCAAATCCGGGTTCCTCTGTTTTGCCATTATACTCAATAGATTTGAGTGTATTGCAGATTCGAGTTTTTTCAGGTTTAATCTCTAATCCAATAGGCTTTAGCCATTCAGAGATAGCAGTTTTGCACTGTTCAATGATTCCTAAGTCTTTGGATATGACTACAAAATCATCGGCATATCTTATTGCCATGGTATATGGTTTGTTGTTTTTGGGATACATTTTTCCTATTAACCTTCCCATTCCCAACAGTGCGATGTTGGCGAGTATTGGACTTATTACCCCTCCCTGGGGTGTCCCTGTTTTTGTATCCTCGAATACACCGTTGTCTAGCACTCCCGCTTTGAGCCATTGTTTCAGGTCTCTTTTTAGGCGGCTTGGACAATGAATTTTGGACAGTAGGTATTCATGGTTCACGGTAAGAGGATTTTGCTATATCAGCATCAAGAACATAATATTGTCCTTGATTTATGGCAGTGTAAATTCTGCTAATTGCGTCATGGGCTGACCGTCCGGGACGGAACCCGTAGCTTGTGCCTTCAAATCTCGATTCCCATTCAGGTTCGAGARCCGACTTAACCAAGGCTTGCCTYGCTCTATCTTGGATTGTGGGAATTCCTATTCCAGCTTTTTTCATCCCTWCCAGGTTTTGGWATCCACACCCGTCGCAGTGGTTTTGGATTCCAAAGCCTGGTAGGGATGATTAAAGCTTGATGAGGAATACCCACAATCCAAGATAGAGCAAGGCAAGCCTTGGTCAAGTCGGCTCTCGAACCTGAATGGGAATCGAGATTTGAAGGTACAAGCTACGGGTTCCGTCCCGGACGGTCCGCCCATGACGCAATTGGCAGAATTTATATTGCCATAAATCGAGGACAATATTATGTTCTCGATGCCGATATAGCAAAATGCTCTTACCGTGAACCATGATTACCTACTGTCCAAAATTCATTGTCCAAGCMGCCTAAAAAGAGACCTGAAACAATGGCTCAAAGCGGGAGTGCTAGATAACGGTGTATTCGAGGATACAGAAGCAGGGACACCTCAAGGAGGGGTAATAAGTCCAATACTCGCYAACATCGCACTGTTGGGTATGATTAGGTTAATTGAAAAACTGTATCCTAGGAAATCAAACTATCGCCCTTTTGCGAGAGTCATAAGATACGCCGATGATTTTGTGGTCATCTCAGAAGACCTAGGAATCATTGAACAGTGCCAAACTGCAATCACCGAATGGCTTAAACCTGTAGGCTTAGAAATAAAACCTGAAAAAACTCGAATATGTCACACGCTCAAACCTATTGAGTATGATGATAAAACAGAGAAACCAGGGTTCGACTTTCTAGGATTCAATATCAGGCAATACCCAGTAGGAAAATACAAGTCTGGAAAAACAGGGTGACCCACAAGCCGATTAATCGGACATAAAACCCTCATAAAACCCAGCCAAAAAGCAGTTGCCCACACAGAAGTGATTAAAGGTGTAATAGAACAACATAAAACCGCACCTCAGTCAGCCCTGATTAGTAAACTAAACCCGATTATTCGGGGATGGTCAAACTATTATTCAGCGGTAGTCTCAGCAGAGACCTTCACTAAACTAGACAATATAATCTGGCAAATGTTACGGGCATGGACAGTATCAAGATGCGGAGAGGCAAGCCATGATAAGCTTAGAAACTATTTCAGAAATGGAACGGTTAAACTTAGTAATGGGAAAGAAAGACATGAATCTTGGTTATTCAAGACCAATGATGGATTCCAACTATGGAAACATAACTGGACTCCGATTGTCAGACACACCCTAATACGCCCCGACGCAACACCATATGACGGAAATTGGACTTATTGGGCAACCAGGAAAGGACAAGCAATCGACACGCCAATTAGGGTAGCAAAATTACTCAAAAAGCAAAAAGGTAGATGTACCTGGTGTGGGCAATACTTTACCCCATCAGAATTAGTTGAGGTAGACCACATTGTACCTAGAAGTCAAGGCGGAAAGGATGAATACAAAAATCTTCAACTGCTACATCGCCACACCCGCGATGATAAGACGGCGCTCGATAATGCCAACGCTGTGTCCATAACAATGGAATAGTCAGACTAGGAGCCGTATGAGGTGAAAGTCTCATGTACGGTTCTGAATGGGAGGGGATGGAGGTGACTCCATTCTCGACCCCTAATCGAGTTTAAAGAAAGGGTTTGGGAAACCAAAACCAATCAAGACTACGAACAACGCATGGAAAGTCATCCCATGGACTAAGGTTCAACGGAAAGTTTTCAAGCTCCAAAAGAGTATATTTCAAGCAGCTAAATCGGGACAGGATGCAAAGGCTAGAAGGTGGCAACGTCTATTGGTGAAATCATATTATGCCCGACTCTTAGCAGTACGGCTGTAGGGGCGGGTTCCACGGTCAGCCATGCATCC
>NZ_PKGG01000563.1:0-433 GCF_046480465.1 Arthrospira sp. PCC 8006 | reverse complement strand
GCAGGTACAATAAAGAGTCTTCCTGTAGCATTAGGTATTGTAACTTCCCCAAATATCTTGGTGATTAAAACGTTGGTTTCTAACCCTTCTGGTAAATAAGATCGCTCATAAAAATAATCCACAATACCAAATTCAGGTAGTGGGTTTAAGCTAAAAGCTGTACTCAAACCAGGCGCTTCTAAATCTAAGTCAACCGCCACAACTTTACGACCGCGCATAGCTAAAATCCAAGCCACATGAATTAAGGCAGTTGTTCGACCAACTCCCCCTTTAAAAGAATAGAATGTAACTGTTCGAGGAATGCGGGGTTCAGGCTGAGAAAGTTGGGATTGATTTTGCGGATTTGCCGACCACAATGCTAAATCTTGCCAAGTATTTATTGAGCTTCCCTTGACAAGCTGTGGGGCTGATAAATTCAGAGAGCGTGCTTCTT
>NZ_PKGG01000137.1:0-14062 GCF_046480465.1 Arthrospira sp. PCC 8006 | reverse complement strand
ACTATTTCCGCTAAAGAATCTAGTAACTAGCTAGTCAACCGGCCTTCATTCCAAAGATAGTTCGCAACAGTGTAGTCAAATTATGAAGTAGGGTGGGTGTAAGGCGGTGGAACCCAACACCAGGGTTTTGTATAACGGCGGTGTAACCGAACACCAAGGGTTTTTTACGAAGTAGGTTGGGTGTAACGGAGTCGAACCCAACACCAGGGTTTTGTATAACGGCGGTGTAACCGAACACCAAGGGTTTTGTATAACGGCGGTGTAACCGAACACCAAGGGTTTTTTATGAAGTAGGTTGGGTGCAGGGCAGTGGAACCCAACATCAGGGGGTGTTTCTGTCACCGTGGTGGAACCCAACATCAATTTTATAAGTGGAACCCAACATCAATTTTATAAGACTACAGAAGGAACCAGTTAGGTAACTGTCTACGGAATGGCGGTAGTCCCAGAGGCAGACCAGTGGGGGAACAGGAGCGATCGCGCTTATGTCTAAATCCTTATGCAGAGGGAGTTTGAGCGAAATGGAGCCGAGAGTGATTGTGTATAAGTAGGTCAGTTCACCCTAGGAGTGATTGCAGTTACTTAAAAGAGTGGAACAGTTCAGACCCTGTTTGAATGTGGTTGCTCCTACTATTCAAATTGTAGAGAGTTGAATCAGGACAGGGAAACAAACAAGCCAGCCAAGACCTTGCACCTGCACCTCAACCTCTGCAACAGCCAACTTATACCAGGTAATGAAAATGTTTAATACCAATTCTACCAACGTCGTCGCCACCCCTGAACTGTCAGATACCAGTGTTGAGACCTTACATACTCAAACAGTAGTGAACAGCCTCCTAGACGAAATTAAGCAGGTTCTGAAACTGAAACCAGCCAGCAGCGACTCAGTAATGATGCGAATTGCCATAGAAGTCGATCGCATTTGCAGCAAAAGCAAGCGGATTCAAGATTCCGGGGAAGTAGGAACCTGGCAACTGAATTTAGCCCGTCATCGCCTGCAAAAATGCTTACAATACTATCGTCTAGGTTCCCGTCAAGGTCGGGTGGAACTGCACTCCAATTTGGCAGCGATGGTGTACCGCCATGTGGCTCCTTTTAACTCTAATCTGCATTTCCAGGCTCGGTATAATCTGATTGAAGATTTCCTCCAAGGTTTCTATATTGAGTCTCTGCGGGCGTTTCGTCGTGAACATGAACTCGAAGCGGACTATACCCCCCAAACTCGGTTAGAACTTTCGGAATATATGGCTTTTACAGAACAATATGCCAAGCGTCAGATTGGTTTACCGGGTCGCAACCGCCAACGGTTAATCGTCCTGCGGGCTCAAGGTTTTGCTAAAGGTCAACCCCCAGAAATGTCTCTTGATATTGAATTGGCGGTTGAGGGGGGCAAAACCGAGGAAGCTGAGGCTCAAAGTCGTACCCACGCTATGCAGCAAATTCGCGATTTGATGGTGTCTGAGATGGTTGACCCGGCTGATGCTGTATTGCGCGATCGCGTAATTGCGGAACTGGTACAATATCTGGAAGCCCAGGGTCAGAATGATTGTGTAGATTATCTAGTTCTGAAACTTCAGGATTGGCAAGCCGGCGATATTGATAAGGCCCTTAATCTCACCCCTCGTCAACGGGACTACTTACAACAGCGGTTTAAGTACCATGTCGAAAAGTTTGCTCACTCTAATAACTGGAAACTGGTTCATGAGTGGTTGGGAGCGGACTTAGACCAAAAACTGGGGATGACTACTGAGCAATGGGCGGCGTTTCAGAATAATCTGTCTCTGGCGGAAAGGACTTTATTGCAACTAAAACGGGATGGAGAACCTGATAAGGCGATCGCTGTGGCTCTCAAATGTACTCCCAAACAGGTACAGAAGCGTTGGTCTAAATTGCTTAATCAGGCTGCTAGTTATCGCAACAGTGAAGCATCAGCTTAGGGTGGGGAAAAATGGGCATCGGCAATTCCACCTGATCGCCCCATCCTTCCCTAAAATGGCAGTTAGTAAGTATATATAAGAATTAGTAAGTATATATAAGAATTTTAAATCTAAAATCGTCCTTAAATCAGCCGAAATCCCACATCAGGCCTGATAAATTCGATACAGTAGATGTAGGTAAAGGTTTATTAAGAAATCGACGGCTATGTCAGTCAATCTTGTCCCGGCTTCTGCATCCTTCTCCAGTTTATCGAAAACTTGGGAAAATGCTCAGAAGCAATATGTTGAGTCTACGGCTATGAGTCGGTCAGCACTTATTCAAGTCTTACAGGGAATTGATGCGGATAGCTGTCCCACATCCTACAATTTCCATGCTCATACCACGAAATCGGATGGACAGCTTGACCCTATCGCCCTCATTCAACAGGCGATCGCTATTGGACTCAAAGGACTTGCCATCACAGACCACCATACCACTGAGGGCTATCAAATCGCCCAGCATTGGTTAAATCACCGGAAAAGTCATGCTTGCAAACCAGACAACATCCCATCCCTGACCCTGTGGACGGGTGTTGAAATTAACGCCCACCTCCTGGAAACCGACGTACATATTTTGGGCTATGCTTTTGACCCAGATGCTCCTAGTATCTATCCCTATTTACAGCATCATTCAGTCCCTCGTCAACATTCCGGAGCCCGGGCTGTGATCGCCGCTATCCAAAACGCCGGCGGTTTAGCTGTTTTAGCTCACCCAGCACGATATCGCCGCCCAGCAGCAGAACTCATCCCCGAAGCCAGTCGCCTGGGAATTGATGGCGTTGAGGTTTTCTATGGCTATCGCCGGACTAACCCCTGGTATCCAACCCCAAAAATTACTGAAGAAATACAACAACTGGCTTGGGATTACAATTTACTGCCCACCTGCGGCACCGATACCCACGGCCTTAATCTATTAGTGCGACTCTAAATTTTCAACTCCCCGCTCACAAGAGACGGGGTATATTTTTGGTCATTGAGCATAGTGCATCGCGATAATTCGATCATCTCTAATCTCAAACGGTGCCCGCCATGCTAATCATCAGGAAAAAACTCAACAGCAGCACCAGGAGTAAAAATGTTTGGATTAGGGTTGATACTGATTCTTTATGCAGAACAGAGGTTTTCATAATCGGATTGACTGTTGTCAATTTGAACTCTCTGACTGAATGCTAACCAAAAAATGGAGATTGCATGATGATTCTCAATAAATCTTAACAAATATCCAAGTATTTTCATTTAGTTAAACCGTGTTCGAGAGCATAACGGACTAATTCAGTGCGGCTATTAGTTCCGGTTTTAGTAAATAACCGACTCACATATTTTTCGACATTGCGGACACTGGTTTCTAAACGGCTGGCTATTTCTTTATTCATTAGTCCTTGGGCGACTAAATCTAAAACACTTTGTTCTCTGGGTGTTAGGTCAATTTTAATGGGGGAAGGACTCAAATTGATGCCAGTTTTACCCTTGAGCATATTTTCAATGCGGGCAATTTGTCCAGCTAAGGCGGTAATATCTGGGCTGCCGTCTTCGGCTTCTTGGCGGGTGGCGGCTCGACGTTCTAACAGGTTTTTAACAATGGCTACAAGTTCTTCTGGGTCAAAGGGTTTAGATAAATAGGCATCACAACCGGCTTGATAACCTTGAATGCGATCGCCTTTCATCCCTTTAGCAGTCAAAAACACCACAGGAAGGGCTTTAAATTTAGGGTCTGAGCGCATTTGTTCCAGGAATTGATAGCCGTCAACTTCCGGCATCATAATATCAGTAATTACCAAATCTGGTAGATTTTGCTGTAGTAATTCCCAGCCCAGTTTAGCATTTTCCGCGACATCTACAATAAAATTACTGTCCTCTAAATAGGCTTGGACAGCTTCCCTTAATCCCGGTTCATCATCTACTAATAAAAGTCGAGGAGATACTGGGGGTATTTCTTCCCCTTGTGGCTCATTTTCTGGGATTTGATTTGACATTTTTATAAAGTTGATAAAAGTTAACAGGTTTGATGACTTATCAGCAGAAGCCGGGGAAAGTGGATCTCTCCTCAACCCTAGACCCAAGGGAGGGGGTATTTAGTAGGGTTGAGGAAAATTTACCTGTTTTGGCTGGTGGGGTATCTGTTTAGACTTGATGGCGATCGGTTAAAATTTCGTAGCCGTTTTCAGTCACTAATACAGTATGCTCAAATTGGGCAGATAAGGCGTTATCAACCGTAACTGCCGTCCAGCGATCGCTAAGGATACGGGTAAATCGAGAGCCAGCGTTTAAAATAGGTTCAATGGCTAGGGTCATACCTGCTTTGAGCTTGACATTAGGTAAATCATAGGTGCGGACATTAAACACCGAAGGTTCCTCGTGCAGGTTTTCTCCTACCCCATGACCTGTAAACTCTTGGACAATCTGAAAGTTATTAGCTTCTGCGTGGTCTTGAATAGCTCCAGCGATGTCTAGCAAGTAGGCTCCAGCTTTGACTTGTTCAATGCCTTTATACAGACATTCTTCAGCCACTCTAATCAGTTTACTAGCTGATGGTGTCACTTCACCAATAGCAATAGTGATGCAGGAGTCTCCATGAAAACCCTGGTAGTAGGCTCCTGTATCGACTTTTACCACATCTGAGTTACGGATCACCTTATTTTTACGGGGGATACCGTGGACTACTTCGTTATTAATGCAGATGCAAATACTAGCCGGGAAGCCGTGATAGCCTTTAAAGCTAGGAACAGCGCCTAATTCCCTAATCCGCCTTTCAGCGTAGGCGTCGATTTCTGCGGTAGTCATACCAGGTTTGATCTGTTGTGAGATCTCTTTGAGGACTGTCGCGACTATTCTACCCGACTCTCGCATGATTTCGATTTGTTCGGGGGTTTTAATGCTGATACCGCCACGGCGTTTKTTAATTTGGGGGGGTTTGGGTTGGGGTGGGGCTGGGGGTGCTGGTTTGGAAATTAAATCGCTAAACAGTTTTCTCATTATCTCGAAGATTGGATCAATGGAATTTTACAGGGGTGCAATATCTTATTGTAGAACACCTGTTGAGGAATGTCTGGGTTATATGGGTCTGAAACATTCAGTATTATTACTCATGGTAGCAATTCCGCGTCAGAGGCTGACCGTAGAAATCAAAACAGGAAGAGGGTTGTGATAGCTTCTTCCTGTCTTGGTTGCGTTGCTAACAGTTTAGTGGTGGGTAATCCTCAAATTTCATCCCAGCCACTCACCCCAGAAGACATCACATAACTGGTAACACTGGCTTCAAAGAAGTTCGCCTTAGTGTGAGCTTCTTTTTTAGTATCCGAGAAACGCTCTAAATGAGTATAGGGACTCTTTTGGTATTTGGGGTCACTATAGAGGGATTCTAAACCAATAGAACGCAGTCGGATATTAGCGAGATATTTAGTGTACTGTTCTGTACTGTGTTCAGTAATTCCCAAAATGTTGTTACCAACAATATGATTGGTCCAGCGGCATTCATGTTGAACAGCCGCATCGAACATTTCATAAATCCGGTCTTGGGAATGGGGAAAAATTGCCATAGCTTCCGGGATAATTTTCTGGAATAACCGCACATGAGAAAGTTCGTCCTTTAATGTTCAGTAGGGGTCGCTACTCCCTACCCGCTTAATTTAAGCAGCTACCCGTCGCCGAATAGAACAGACCATATCACAATCCTTAACTTATTTATTTAAGAAGGATTCCCCCCGCTTCGAGTCGCTTGACTCTACTCCATTTCTGGATGGTCTTTGCACGTCCCTTGTTCATACAGTTGCCAGATGTTAACTCTGACATAGTTTGAACATTCTGCTAATTAGCATAGGTTTCGCTCAGGATTATCTCAATGAGACTTCCCCTGAATTCAAGGGGTTTTCTATTATCATTACTGACAATAGCCGCTAACATTAACGGTTAATCATCTTGAAAATATCGGCACTTCCCGGCATTAACATTCGCGAGGCTAAATTGTAGAAGAAAATGAACCCATTATAAAAGTACATTCCTTCTAACAAGTAATCTGCCATCAATGAGACAAAGTAATTTTCCGGGGTGGGATCATCAACATATTGTTGATAAAGTCCGGCGATAAATTCACATCGATCGCGTAAAACTTTATCGGTGCGCCAAAAGTCATAAACGTAGTTTCTCCGTTCGGAAGGAATGATAGTTTCAATCATGTATTGATAACTCTGATTGTGCATTCCTTCTTGAGAGATTTGTTCGGCCATACAGAGGCTGACTTCTGGGGCAGTTACACTATTTTTGATATAGGGAATGTTGCAGGTTTGAATGGAATCCAAGAAAGTTAAATAAGATAGAATTCCATCAAATGCCGTCCGTTCATCAGGGGTTAAATTAGTGTAATCAACAACATCCTGGGTGATGTCCAGTTTTTCAGGTCATTGATGTTCAGCAACATTCGCTAGGTGTTGCCCGCTTTATTCAAGCTGCTATGTGTCACCACATAGATCGGACTATATCATCATCTTTTGTTAAACAAAAGAGCCCCCCGCTTCGACAGTCAACCGCTTACTGCCTACTCCATAAGCTGGATAGTCTCTACACCTTCTCACTATCTATGAGCTAGGCACGGGATTGTCTGTAGTGCCATATGCGATCGCAATTAGCGCCCAAAAAACCTTTTCTTTGTTTAATATCAACTTGGTAAGGTTCCTTGTCGATTATCCCCAGTTTTGGCGAACCATGCAACTCCAGAGTTCCCCCGTTTTCAAGGGGTTTAATCTGGGCTACCTAATTAACCCAGAAATTTTCGCGCATTTGCTTGTATAAACCGACTGCCCAAGAATAGCGAACATCATTAAGTTGCATTAGGTTGGTAGTCTCGCCAAACCACATTGAACGGTGAGCCACATCATCATTACCATCAGGATTAAAGATGGGATTGAGAGGCATTTTGTTGATTTGCTTATTGTTGTGACCGTTAAAGTTTAGTACAAGCGTCATTTTTTCCATCCAAAACGGGAGTTTTTGTTGATGTTTATAAATGCTGAAAAGTTGTATTTATCAGCGGTTAATTTTCATCAACAACACGAAACTAATCGGGAGAATTTAGGATTCCCCCGACTACAAGTTTAGTGGTAACGGATATTATAGCTAATTTGCACAAGCTGTGCAGGCATCTTCGGATTCTTGAAAGCTGTCCCGCTGCACTGTCCTGACATAATAGATGGCTTTGCACCCCTGTTCCCAAGCCGCCATGAGGGTTTCAAAGATATCTTTAGCTTTCAGGCTGCGATCGGGTTCTTCAGGGAAATATACCCCTTGATTGAGGTTAAACATCAACTCCATTGATATCCCTGTATCAATCCATTGCTGCATGGTGGCTACGGCTTTGACAACAATTTGCTGATCTAGGGTTTTATTCTCTGGGTAAAACCAGAAGTTTTCTTTAATAAAGGGAGGGGCAATGGGTACGGTTCCTTTAGCCCATTTGTCATAGAAGAAACGACTATAACAGGGTAATACGCTGGCGGTGCAACCTTGGACTAAGGATGATGAGGTATTGGGGGCAATGGCGGTTATATGAGAGTTCCTAATCCCATATTTTTGGATATCTTCGCTTAATTCTTTCCACCTGATTTTATCGTCGGCGTGGGTTAAAAACCAATCGACGGGTTTGGCACCAATTAACTTGCCTTGACTCCAGGAACTTCCAGCAAATGCGGGATAAGCCCCCCTTTCTTTGGAGAGTTCCATTGAGGTTTTGGTGCAGTAAAATCCGATATCTTCAAACAGGTTGCTAATTTCCTGCACATGGTTATAGGAAAAGCGCCGTTTTGCTAACCAATCAGCTAACCCCATGACACCTACGCCAATGGTGCGATAACATTGATTATGGTCAATACTGGCTTGAAATGGTGGGTGGGTAATTTCGATGGTGTTGTCTAAAATTCGGACGGCTATTTCGCAAATATTGGGTAGGTCTTGCCAATCTAAATTAGCTAAATTGAGACTGTTTAAGTTGCAGGTATGGGCGAGTTCTCCTGGTTTGACGTTAGACCAAGATTCTTGGCACAAATTACCCCCAGGAATATATCCTTCGTGTTGGTTAGGATTGGCAGCGTTGCTAGTATCTTTAAACCACAGATAAGGCATCCCGGTTTCTACTTGCGATCGCATAATATTTTTGAACAGTTCCCTAGCATTAATCCGCTTATATAGCTTTAATTTAGAATCTAAAGAGGATTCGATTTTTTGATAAGATAACTCAAATTCTTCTCCCCACAATTCTGATAATTCTATGCCTAATTTTACCCGGACTTCGTAGGGGTCAACTAAAGTCCAGTTTTCGCAGTTACGCACCCGCCGCATGAATTCATCAGAAATCACTAATTGGGGGAAAATATCATAAGCCTTCCGGCGCTGGTCTCCATTCTCGGTTTGCATTTCCAGAAATTCGAGAATGTCTAAATGCCACACATCTAAACTGACTGTAATTGCCCCAGCCCGACGGCCTCCCTGATTAACAGCAATAGCGGTATCATTTAACAGTTTAATCCAGGGAATTACACCACCGGAAGCGTTAGGCTTACCCATTACCCAGCTACCTGTCGCCCTAATGCGGCTGACATTTACGCCGACACCGCCACCATTTTTAGAAATTCGGGCAGCGTCTTTAATGGTGTCAAATATGTTCTCTAAATTATCATCCATACCGATAATAAAACAGGAACTCAAAGACCCGTTAGGAATCCGCAAATTAGCTAAAATTGGGGTGGCTAAAGAAATCTGACGCAGGGCGATCGCTTGATAGAATTTATGCGCCCAAAACATTCGTTTTTCTGGGGCTTCGACTACGGCTAATAATAAGGCACAAGATAATAGGGCTTCTTGGGGTAATTCCTGGGGTAATAAATAACGTTTAGTTAGTAAAATCGCCCCCGCATAATCATAATCCTTATCCCATTGGGGGTTAATCCAGGTTCCGGCTTCTCTCAACTGTTCGGGGGTATATTTTAATAAGCGATCGTCATATTGACCGGCTTTGACTTTGGTAGTAACGGTTTGGCAATAATCCTCATATTGATAGCCACGGCTAACCAGGGTATCTTTCCATAAATTCCAGATATGCAGCCTCCCGGCTACATACCGCCAGTCTGGGTCGGAGGGGCTACACAACTCTAGGGCACAACCTATTAAGTTATCTTGAATTTCCCTGGTGGTGACGCCGTTTTTAAGGCGAGTGGTCAGTCCAGCTTCTAAAGTAATGGGGTTAGCATCTAAGCCTTCACAAGCCCAGTTAACGACTGCGCGAATTCTGGACACATCCAAAAGGGTTAACGATCCATCCCGCCGGATTACCTGAATTTGGCGATTGAAGGGGGTATCAGTTGTGGTTGATAGGGTTTGCATGGTCTGTTTATGTCTGAAATTTGAATCAGCTTTACTAATTTACTCCATATATATATTTAGTGACAGGTATTGACAAATTTCTCGTTTTACGCTATATCTAGTGGCAAATGGCCAATTACTATTTTTTAATACTTGGAGGTTTCTGTATAAATTAATACAATCCTCGGTTAAATATTCGACATATTGTAAAGTAATAAGTAGACTGTATTGTAGCGATCGCATTTTTAACTTTTGTGTCTACTCTATCAACGAACACCAACCTATCTCCAGAAGAACGCATAGCGTTAGATGACAAGCTCTCCCAGCGTTTTATTAAACTCGATCCGGCGGGCTATTTTATCATTTATATTGATCGAGAAAGGGGCTTAATTTGTGCGGAACATTATAGCAACGATATCAACGAACAGGGCCTAGCGGTTGATCCAGACACGGGGGAACCTTTCCCGTGTAAAGGGGAACTAAAGCGGACTCCCATGGGTATTTACCGGGGAAGAACGGCGAAAGAATTGGGTATTAAAATCACAGAAGAAGCCAGTCGGTGTCCGCTGAGTTGTTTCGATCATGCCCTATACCTGGGGCGGGAGTTCGTCCGGGCGGAAATGGCTTTAGTGAATGGACAGGATTACATCCAGGACTAAATTTGAGTCGATGTAGGTCTGCTGGTAGGCACTGGAAAATGGGAGGGTAGGTAAAACCCACCCGCCTCCGCTGGATTCAGAGATTTTGGGGGTCTGATGCTACAGGTCGCCCCCACGAAACGCCAACAATACGATCACTACCGGGCCAGCAATCACAATCAGCGATAGCATTAGTAACTGGGCGATCAGTTCAAAATTGACATTGCTGAACAAGTTGGTAATAAAGTCCATTGTTCCTCCCAAAACTTCCCAAAGCGATGATATAAACCAAGGTCTAATCATATCAGGCGATCGCCCGATTATTTTAAGGAACGTTACAAAACTAAACACACCGATGGGGAATTTGTGGCAAGCCGTCCCCAACAGAGTTAAAATATCTGAAAACTGCTAACCCTAGAGAATCGTTCAGTATACTGCCGTGACCGAAAAAAACGCCTACAAAGACACGGTTAACCTGCCCAAAACCAAGTTTGATATGCGGGCTAATGCCGTCAAACGGGAACCAGAATTACAAAAATTTTGGGCGGATAACCAGATATACGATCGCCTCTGTGAAAACAATCCGGGCGATCGGTTTGTAATTCATGATGGCCCGCCTTATGCGAATGGACAGCTACACATAGGCCACGCCCTGAATAAGATTCTCAAAGATATTATTAACCGCTACCAAACTCTACAGGGGCAAAAAGTGCGCTATGTGCCGGGTTGGGACTGTCACGGACTCCCGATTGAGTTGAAAGTGCTGCAACAGATGAAGCAGTCAGAAAGGGAACAACTCACGCCGATGACTTTGCGTGAGAAAGCGCGAGATTTTGCCCTGAAAACGGTTGAAGAACAAAAAACCCAATTTCAACGTTATGGGGTGTGGGGAGACTGGGACAACCCCTATTTAACCCTAACTCCCGAATACGAAGCGGCCCAAATTGCTGTATTCGCTCAAATGGTTCTCAAGGGATACATTTATCGGGGTCTAAAACCCGTCCATTGGAGTCCGAGTTCCAAAACAGCCCTGGCGGAAGCGGAGTTAGAATATCCAGAAGGTCACACCTCCCGCAGTATTTATGCGGCTTTCAGAATTACGAGTTTAGCTGAATCGGTGCGAGAGTTACTGAGTCCATATTTACCGGATTTAGGAGTAGCAATCTGGACGACTACGCCGTGGACGATTCCGGGAAATTTGGCAGTTTCTCTGAATCCAGAATTAACATATTCGGTGGTAGAAACTCAAGGGGATTCTGAGAGTTCTATTGAGTTTAAATATCTGTTGGTGGCGGCGGAATTAGTGGAAAGGTTATCAGCTACTTTTGAGACTAATTTAACTGTGAAAGCCACGGTAAAAGGCGAACTGCTAGAAAATTGCACCTATAAACATCCTCTATTTGACCGGGAAAGTCGGATTTTAATTGGTGGTGATTATGTGACTACTGAATCGGGGACGGGTTTGGTTCATACAGCACCCGGTCACGGTCAGGAAGATTATATCGTAGGTCAGCGTTATGGTTTACCTATACTTTCGCCAGTAGATGAAAATGGTGATTTTACGGAGGAGGCGGGAGAGTTTGCGGGTTTAAATGTTCTCAAAGATGCTAATAGCGCGATTATTGAAGCGTTACAAGAGGCGGGTTCTTTGATTAAGGAGGAACCCTATCAACATAAATATCCCTATGATTGGCGGACGAAAAAACCGACAATTTTTAGGGCGACAGAACAATGGTTTGCGTCGGTGGAAGGTTTCCGGTCACAGGCTTTAGAGGCTATTAAACAGGTGCAGTGGATTCCCCCCCAGGGAGAAAATAGGATTACGCCAATGGTAAGCGATCGCAGTGATTGGTGTATTTCTCGTCAGCGCAGTTGGGGGGTTCCGATTCCGGTTTTTTATGAGGAAGAAACGGGGGAACCTCTGCTAAATGAGGAAACGATTAACCATGTAAAAGATATTATTGCTCAACACGGTACTGATGCTTGGTGGGAACTTTCGGTTGAGGAATTACTGCCGGAATCCTATGTTAATAATGGCAAGAAATACCGCAAGGGAACCGATACTATGGATGTCTGGTTTGATTCGGGTTCCTCTTGGGCGGCGGTGGCTAAACAGCGCCCAGAATTGGCTTATCCGGCTGATATTTATTTAGAAGGTTCTGATCAACATCGGGGTTGGTTTCAGTCTAGTTTGTTGACCAGTGTGGCTAACTATGGGATTGCACCTTATAAAACTGTACTAACTCATGGTTTTGTCCTGGATGAAAACGGCCGGAAAATGAGTAAATCTATCGGTAATGTGGTAGATCCGGCTGTGGTTATTAATGGGGGCAAAAATCAACAACAAGAGCCTGCTTATGGTGCGGATATCCTGCGTTTGTGGGTGTCTTCGGTGGATTATTCTGCAGATGTACCTTTGGGTAAAAATATCCTAAAACAGATGTCGGATGTTTACCGTAAAATTAGGAATACGGCGCGGTTTTTGTTGGGGAATTTGCATGATTTTGACCCGGCAAAAGATGCGATCGCCTATGAGGATTTGCCGGAGTTGGATCGGTATATGTTGCACCGCATGACGGAAGTGTTTGCGGAAGTGAAAGACGCTTTTGAAACTTATCAGTTTTTCCGCTTTTTCCAAACGGTGCAGAATTTCTGTGTGGTGGATTTATCCAATTTCTATTTGGATATTGCGAAAGACCGACTATATATTAGCGCGGAAAATGGTTTCCGGCGGCGCAGTTGTCAGACGGTTTTGGCGATCGCTCTGGAAAATTTGGCGAAAGCGATCGCGCCAGTTTTGTGTCATACGGCCGAAGATATCTGGCAAAATATGCCCTATTCTACCCCCTATTTATCAGTGTTTGAATCTGGTTGGGTTCGGTTAGATGAAACCTGGAAAAAGCCTGAATTAGCAGAGTTTTGGGTGAAATTACGGGAGATTCGCGCCGAGGTTAATCAGGTGATGGAACAGGCGCGCAAGGATAAAATGGTGGGTTCTTCTCTGGATGCTAAAGTATGGCTATATGTGGCAGATGAAAAATTGCGTCAACAGTTAGCAGCCATGAATCCAAATCCGGCGGAATTTAAGCAGAATAACGGGGTTGATGCTTTGCGATATCTGTTGATTTGTTCTCAGGTGGAGCTATTGGAAAATCCCGATAAACTGGCGGATTTGCAGTATAAAAGTGAGTCGGAATTTATGGCGATCGCTGTGGTGAATGCTGATGGCGAAAAATGCGATCGCTGTTGGAATTACTCTGTCCATGTCGGTGAGTCTTCAGACCATCCCACTATCTGCGAACGTTGTGTTTCGGCTTTAGCCGGAGAGTTTTAACCACAGAAACCGGGTTTCTGCAAGCCCGGTTTATTAATTACCCAAATCAATCAACTCGCTGGATGCAAAGAAACAGCCTCTTTTGATGCTAAAGTGGGTCAGTTAGAAGGAGTCAAATTGCCATCAAACCCCAATTGACCAAAGCTGAGATAGAGGCGATCGCACTTATAACTACTCCCGAGCCTTTGGTCTATGATTGGAATATCCCACGAACAGCGATCGCGCTTATTACTCCCCGATCCAGTGAATTTTAACCGCCCAATTATCACCTCAATGAAACAGGAGAGAAAATAACTTCTCTCCGCAATCACTATAAATTGATGTTAATGGTTAATTTGCTTGCTACTTTGTACCTGTGCGACTCATCTTAAAACCATAGACATAAATATCAGCAAATCCATAACGTTGTTCCTTTTCCCGCCATTTCGCCAGCCCAATTTCGCTTAAAAAATTGGCAAATTCATCAAATTGAGAATATATTTCTCGTGCGTTCTTCTGCCATATTTGTTCCAGTTGTTCTCGGGAAGGTAAAGCAGGAACACCTTCTAATGAATCAAAAAATTTACATAGATCGGGATATTCCTGTTTAATGGCATCACAACGTTCCTCTGATGCCTTTTCTAAACCAATCTCCAGAGATTTTCCGCGAAGTAAGCGATCGTCAGTTGGAGACTTAACTGATGTTTGCCCTTTATAAGTTAACTCCTGCTCTCTTGCTCCTTGAAGTAAAGCACTTAAACTGCGGGGATAGGCAGTGCCATTTAAGT
>NZ_PKGG01000175.1:0-11338 GCF_046480465.1 Arthrospira sp. PCC 8006 | reverse complement strand
ATCTTTCTGAATTTGATTAAGTAACTCAAATAACCCATTTTTCCTGAGTTTCGGTGATTCCATAGTCACCAATGATTCCTTCCAGTTACAAACCCCCTCTGCATGAACCCCTCCATGGGTATCAATCACTACTGAACGAGCCCCAGAAGTACCAAAATCTATACCCAAAAATAGATTCATAAAAAATGTCAGTCATTCACAATAATTTCTCCTCAAAGTAGTATAATAATTTATTTGTGCCTCAAAAATTATATTAAGTTTTGCAAAAAAATCCTGATTTTCATAGTTAATACTAGACTTTTCTCCCTCATGCAGTTATAAATTGATAATCGGTGGTAGCATCTCAAATTAGAGCAACCATTGGTCAACTTTTTTCAAATACTGAATTAGGAGATGAAATGGATACAATCGCCTACAATCATCTAGTTTCTAGCTATGAGTCTCCCCAACAGTTGAACCTCAGCGACAACTTGATTCTGTTTCGGGGTGTTAACTGGAGTAAAGTTTCTACGACCTGCTTAATGCCAATTATCGGTGCAGCCATCAGTTTGTCGATTTTGGGTGCTACCAGCGCCGCCCAAGCCTCCATCTACTATGGTTCCTCTGGCAATCATGTGGTACAATTGCAAAACGCCCTAGCTAATCATGGCTACTTCCGCGCGCGGTCTACCGGCTATTTTGGTTCAATGACCAAGCACTCCGTTAAAGCCTTTCAGCGTGACTATGGGTTGGCAGTAGATGGCATTGTTGGTCCCGCCACAGCTTCCGCTTTGGGACTCCATTGCTATACCTCCTGCTATGTTAAATCTTATCCCAAGCACCATTACGGCTATCATCAAGCCAGTCACCGCCCCCGTCGTGGTCGTGGCTACCATAAATCCCTATCCCACGGTGACAGTAGCTCCCGAGTTGCTAACCTACAGCATAAACTAGCTTACTACGGTTATTTCCACGCCCGCGCCACCGGATATTTTGGTCCAATTACCACCAAAGCAGTTAAAGCCTTCCAGCGTGACTATGGCTTGAGAGTTGATGGTGTTGCGGGTCCGGCTACCTTGGCGGCTTTGGGAATGTAGAATTTCCTCAAAATTTGGTTTAATTATGATCGACAAGCCTACATCGTTTTGATGTAGGTTTTATTTGTTGCAGGTGCGAGGAATTGTGAAAATATTAGTTGTTGGAAACGGTGGTAGAGAACACGCCTTAGCTTGGACACTCACTCAGTCAGAAACAGTCCAACAGGTTATCTGTACTCCCGGAAACGGCGGGACTGCTACCCTAACCAAATGTCAAAATCGAAATATCCCGGTTGAGGATATCCCGGCTATTGTTGCTTTGGCTAAAGATGAAGCCATTGATTTGGTCGTCGTCGGTCCAGAAGTCCCCCTCGCCTTGGGTATTGCAGATGAACTTACTAAAAATCATATTAAAGTATTTGGACCCGGACGCGAAGGCGCAAAATTAGAAGCGAGTAAGTCCTGGGCTAAAGATTTGATGTTAGCAGCAGGAGTCCCCACCGCCGCTGGGGCTGTATTTACTGACCCCCAAGCTGCTAAAGACTATATTACTCAAGTTCCCATTGTCATTAAAGCTGATGGACTCGCCGCCGGAAAAGGGGTTATTGTTGCTACTACCCTGGAAATGGCTTATGACGCTATTACCTCCATTTCTCAAGGAGAATTTGGTCAAGATAATTGCCAAATTGTCATCGAGGAATTTCTACAAGGTCAAGAGGTCTCCGTTTTAGCTATTACTGATGGTAAAACTATTCGCCCCCTAATTCCGGCTCAAGATCATAAACCTATTGGAGAAGGTGACACGGGACCTAATACTGGCGGTATGGGTGCTTATGCGCCTACTCCCCTGGTCTCTGATACCTTGATGGTGAAAATACAACGGGACGTTCTTGAACCTACCTTACACGCCCTTCAAAACCGGGGAATTGATTATTGTGGTATTATCTATGCAGGATTGATGATTACCCCCGATGGGGATTTAATGGTTCTGGAGTTTAACTGTAGATTTGGAGACCCGGAAACTCAGGCTGTACTCCTCATGTTAGATACTCCCCTAGAACAGATTTTAACAGCTTGTTGCGATCGCCGTTTGGCAGAACTTCCCCCTATCCGTTGGAAACCTGGAGTTTCCCTCTGTGTCGTTTTGGCTTCCTCGGGCTATCCGGGAACTTATCCAAAAGGTAAGCTGATTACGGGTATTGACGCAGCATCAGCCTTGGGTGCTAAAGTATTTCATGCCGGAACTCGCCTGGTCGATGGACAAATAATCACCGACGGGGGCCGAGTTTTGGGTGTAACCGCTATCGGTGACACTGTAGAAACGGCTATCAGTAATGCCTATCAAGCTGTAGACTGCATTAACTTTGACGGAATTTACTGCCGCCGAGATATTGGTTTTAGACTCCGACAAAGCTAAAATTTACCAATTATGTACATCCTTAACAAAACTTAACTGCAATTTTTGCTAAACTGTGGTAAAGAGTCTGGCGATCGTCTACGCTAGATACTAATAAGCAGTTCCCCAACCCAGAACCGTACAAGATGCTGGCAATTTTCACCAAACTTCCAGAAATTCTCAGAAATTGGTGGTCTGAGTTTACCCTACAAACCCGACTCATGGCGGGAGCTACTCTGGTGGTTTCCCTATTGATGAGCGGTTTAACCTTTTGGGCCGTTAATACCATTCAGCAAGACGCTCGTCTTAATGATACCCGCTATGGTCGAGATTTGGGCTTACTTTTAGCCGCCAATGTCGCTCCCATGATTTCTGAAAATAATCGGGAAGAGGTAGCCCGTTTCTCCCGTCAGTTCTACACCAGCACCTCTAGCGTGCGATATATGCTCTATGCTGACCCCGACGGTGAAATTTTCCTCGGTCTCCCCTTTTCTGATTCCGCAGTTCAAAACTCCCTCACCCTGCGGCGACGAATGCAACTGCCGGAAAACTTTATCGCTAGTGTCGAAGCTAGGAATTATTCCGCTTTACCTATGGTGCGTCAGCATCTCACCCCTGGGGGTCAAATAACAGATGTATTTGTTCCACTGATGCACGATGACAAATATCTGGGAATTTTGGCGATCGGTATTAATCCTAATCCCACCGTTGTCGTCTCCTCTCACTTAACTCGCGACGTTACCTTAGCAGTTTTCGTCTCCATCTGGGTTATGGTAATTTTAGGTGCAGTTTTTAACGCCCTAACCATTACTCAGCCGATTAAAGAACTACTAATGGGAGTTAAAAATATAGCCGCTGGAAACTTTAGACAACGCATTGATTTACCCTTTGGCGGCGAATTGGGAGAACTCATATTGAGTTTTAATGAAATGGCAGAACGCCTCGAAAGCTATGATGAACAAAACATCGAAGAATTGACCGCCGAAAAAGCCAAGCTAGAAACCTTGGTTTCAACTATTGCAGATGGTGCAGTTTTAATAGATGCTGAACTTAATCTAATTCTCGTCAACCCCACCGCGCGCCGCCTCTTTGGGTGGGAACGCCAAAGCGTCATTTCCGAAAATGTTTTAACCTATCTTCCCGCACCAGTATTACAAGAACTATCTCAACCATTACAAAAAATCGCCTCTGGAAACCTAGAAGGAGGAGAATTTCGCTGTTCTCTCACTGAACCCAATAATCGCACCCTCCGCATTCTTCTAACCACGGTTTTACTACATAAATCTCCCGGTGTAGAACCCCTCTGCGCTAGTTGTATCTATGACCACGATAATAGTTGCACCTCCCCCCAAAGACCCCAAGCCAATGAATGTACATTCTATAATCAAGATGCCACCGTCAAAAATAACGAAAACTATCGGGAAAGTTTAAAAGGCATTGCTATGACTATTCAGGATATCACCCGAGAAGTCGAACTCAATGACGCTAAAAGCCAGTTTATCAGCAACGTTTCCCATGAGTTGAGAACCCCCTTATTTAACATCAAATCCTTTATCGAAACTCTCCATGACTATGGCGATGATTTAAGCGAAGAAGAACGTCGAGAATTTTTAGAAACCGCTAACCATGAAACTGACCGCCTTACCCGTCTAGTTAATGATGTTTTAGATTTATCTCGCCTTGAGTCCTGTCGTATTTATCACATGGAACCTGTTGATATTGCTCATCCCATTGAACAAACCCTACGGACTTATCAACTTAATGCGCGAGATAAGGGAATTGAATTGAGTAAAGAGGTAGAACCTAACCTACCAACCGTTAGAGGTCACTTTGATTTATTGTTACAAGTCCTCACTAACTTGGTCGGAAATTCCCTCAAATTTACGGAGGCTGGAGGAAGAGTAATAATTCGCGCCTATTTATTGGATGATAACTATCATATATCCCTGGCTGAAAGTCGGGAAGCCGAAGAAATTGAACGGGGAGGTTGGATTATGTCTCCACCACCACCTCGACCTTTAGATAGACACATTCATCACAATTCACACCTATCTCAGAGAGTGGTACGCATCGAGGTTTCTGATACCGGTAGCGGTATCGATTCCGAAGACCAAGAAGCAGTTTTTACTCGCTTCTTTAGAGTTGAAAATCGAGTCCATACTTTGGAAGGTACTGGGTTGGGTTTATCTATTGTTAGGAATATTATTGAAAAACATAATTCTCAGGTGCATTTGGTTAGTGAGTTGGGAGTGGGAACTACTTTCTGGTTTGATTTGACTGTCTACCAGGAAGACCAACAAAATTTGATTCCTGATGTGGTCGCACCATCTGTGGAGTTTCTATTATGAACTATTATCCCCCCCTGTCTACGCACTCAGGCAATATGCACATGATGTCGATTTTGTCAAGATGTGAATTTTGGGCTGTCTCTCAGTTGTCGAAAATTGGTGCATCGTGATTTTGAAAAATTCCTCTAAAAATCATTATTTGAGCGACAAAATAGGGTTTGTAGCCTCTATTTTTACAAATGGACACAGCAAACCCTTGGTTGCGATTTCCTCTAGCCTACCATAACCCCTATAATCTCGTCAATATTTTGAGAGAAATTATCAATAAAAATGTATTAATTCTTAACAAACTTTGTAAAATTAAAACTATTTGCAGCGATACATTAGCACAACTTAACTTAACTGCGCCCATATTGCGATTATAAATACACAGGACGCTGGCTGGTATAATCTCAACCATTACCCAGACTATAGAATCATCAAGATAATAATGGTAGCCAACAACATTAGCCCCTTGGCAGGAAAAACGGCCCCAGGCGATATTTTGGAAAATATCGATCGCCTTATTGAGCAATATTATTCAGTGCGTCCAGATCCCAACAATCCTCAACAGCAAGTAAGTTTCGGCACATCTGGACACCGGGGATGTTCGGCTAACGGCACTTTTAATGAAGACCATATCCTAGCGGTTACTCAAGCGACGGTAGAATATCGTCGCGACCAAGGCATTACGGGTCCTTTGTATATGGGCATAGACTCCCACGCTTTATCTGAACCGGCGCAAAAAACAGCCTTAGAAGTTTTAGCAGCCAACCAAGTAGAAACCTACATAGCCACAGACAAAGGAAATGGTAGATTTACCCCCACCCCGGCGGTTTCCCATGCTATTCTCACCTACAACCGCCAACGCACAGAGGGTTTAGCGGACGGTATTATCGTCACCCCTTCCCATAACCCCCCTTCGGACGGTGGCTTTAAATACAATCCCCCCTCTGGCGGTCCGGCAGGCCCTGAAATCACTAAATGGATTCAACAACGGGCTAATCAAATCCTGGCTGATGGTAATCGCGCTGTGAGTCGCAGTCCTTACAATCAGGCATTATATGCCAGTACGACCCACACTTTTGACTTTATTACCCCATATATCGCTGACCTAGAAAATATTATCGATATGGCAGCAATTCGGGAATCGGGAATTAAAATAGGTGTTGATCCGTTGGGGGGTTCTAATATTGGTTATTGGGAACCTATTGCAGAACGTTATGGGTTAAATTTGACTATAGTCAATCCTACGGTTGACCCGACTTTTGGGTTTATGACTGTAGACTGGGATGGGAAAATTCGCATGGACTGTTCCTCTCCTTATGCTATGGCGAATTTGGTTAAACTTAAAGATGATTATGATATCGCTTTTGGGAATGATACGGACTCAGACCGACATGGTATTGTTACCCCTAGCATGGGATTAATGAACCCTAATCATTTCCTGTCTGTGGCTATTTGGTATTTATTTACTAATCGACAAGGCTGGAGTCCTGAAAGTGCGATCGGGAAAACTTTAGTTAGCAGCAGTTTGATTGACCGGGTAGCTAAGGATATTAATCGCCAACTTTGTGAGGTTCCGGTAGGCTTTAAATGGTTTGTAGATGGTTTGCTAGACGGTTCTTTGGGTTTTGGGGGTGAAGAAAGCGCTGGCGCATCTTTCCTGCGAATGGATGGCACAGTTTGGACTACTGATAAAGATGGGATTATCATGGATTTACTGGCGGCGGAAATTACGGCTAAAACTGGTAAAGACCCTGGTATGCACTATAAAGATATGACTGAACGTTTGGGTCGCGCTTACTATTCTCGTATTGATTCTGCTGCTAATTCTGAACAAAAAGCACGCCTCAGTAAGTTGTCCCCAGAAGATGTTAAAGCATCAACTTTGGCGGGTGATCCAATCGTGGCTAAAATGACTAATGCACCGGGAAATAATGCGGCTATAGGTGGTTTAAAAGTTACTACGGAACAAGGTTGGTTTGCAGCACGTCCATCGGGTACAGAAGATGTCTATAAAATATATGCGGAAAGTTTCAAAGGTGAAGAACATTTGAATCAGATTATTTCAGAAGCACAAAAAATTGTGAGTGACACCTTTTAATAATTAATCAATTTTCCTGAGAAGCTGGGTTTTTAAAAACTTTTTCCCAATTCTACCCGGCTTCTCCAGTCCTGGTACTATGATGATTATCTCAACTTACCTGGTCACTCCCTGCCTTCTTAGAAATGGCTAACCCTAATACCTGCCAAGGTTGCATATTTCCATGAAAAACCCCAACGCTTTCTTCCAATAAGTTGACGGCATAGTTGACCTCGACCCCTAAACTATTCTGTAATTCCAATACTCCCTCACTTCCCTGAGACTCATAACCTCGTATAATCCAAGTCTGGTGGTCTAAGTGCGATCGCTTCACCGCCATTAACGCAAAATTCCTAGCACTAAAACCTAAAAAACTCCGACAGGACTCACCACCAGTTATCCCCACATTAGATAACTCTAAAACCCTCACCTGTAGCGGCTGATTAAACTCATAACCTCGTCGCACAGTTTCCCCCCCTCGCCAATTACCTAAATGGGGGTAAATGCCATAACTAAACTGATGAACACCTATATCAGCTTTAGGGTCAGGCCATAAAGACCCCCGTAGCAAACTTAAACCAATTTGATTAGGCTTAAAATCATATCCATACTTACAATCATTTAGCACAGATACACCATAATTACCATCACTCAGACTCCCCCAATTTAAAGCAGGAACTTCCCATTTGGATTTGTCAAAAGTTGTCTGGGGCTCCGTGGGTCTCTCCATTACACCACAAGGAATTTCATAACTCAGTAAATCGGTATTTATAGACAATGGAAAATAAGCCTTCATTAACACATTACTTTCTACCCATTCTACTCGACACTCAACCCGTAAAATTGGCGACCCTATCGATAAAATATAATCTTGACAAAACCGAGATTTATTAAATGTCTTTAAAACCCGTAACTTCCCTCGTAGCATACCTTTTTCGACAAACTCAATGGACTCGAGTTGCGGACTATCTAAGGGATACTTATGATAATTTGGGTCAATATTCCAAGCATCCCAATATTGTCCCTGGTCTTGAAACAGTCGCCATTGATGTCCGGGATATTTCAACACCTCCCGACTATTGACTTTATCAAAAACCTCGATTAAATCTCCCGTTTCTCCGGACACTTTTACCCGTAAATACTGATTCTCAAATTCCCAATTTTCGGAATTTTTACGATTAGTATTGACATCTAAACGGGAACCTGATATAGTGTAGTAAAGTCGGAAAAGGTGCGCGCATATAAGGTCATTTTCGGGCTCAAACCCTTGATTGATGGGGGTTTCCGGGGATTTAGGCACTAACCAGAAACAGCGATAACCGACTGACGGCACATCAGTTGCCAAAAACAGCAATTCAGACCGACCTGAAACCCTCACCAGTTGGGAATTTAAGGCATTTCCAGTGCTTTCG
Source organism: Arthrospira sp. PCC 8006 (assembly GCF_046480465.1). Taxonomy (NCBI): domain Bacteria; kingdom Bacillati; phylum Cyanobacteriota; class Cyanophyceae; order Oscillatoriales; family Microcoleaceae; genus Arthrospira; species Arthrospira sp. PCC 8006. The sequence goes on along the minus strand of NZ_PKGG01000175.1, from coordinate 3,101 downwards.
CAAACATCCCAACTTCCCTGGGGGGGTAATGGGACTTGGACGATTTCGGAACGCTTCCAATTGAGGGGGTTAAAGACGACAATGGGTATAGCTTGAGGTTGTGGGGGGTAAGGGAGAGAAATGGAGGAAGCGATCGCATCTAATGCTCTATCCTCAACATCTCCAGCGGTTGTGGCGGCTGCCTGCCAACTCCGGTTAGCATCCTCATAGACTTCAGCAATAGCAGACCCTGGGAGGATATCATGAAACTGATTAAACAGAACCCCCTTCCACGCCTCTTCTAGGGTCGCTTGGGGAACCTCAAACCCCATCACCATAGAAGCGACAGCGGACCACAACTCAGCCCGATAGAGCAATCCTTCGCACAAACGATTCCAGCGCTTTTGGTCAGCGTGGGTAGTATAGCAACCTCGATGAAACTCGAGATATAACTCATCATTCCACACTGGAAGATTGGGTAAATCACGCAACCCATCCAAATAATCGACGGCAGACATAAAACGCAAATCAGGAAACAGAGGGGACGATCGCCAACGACGGATGACCTCCAACATTTCCCGCGTCGGACCGCCGCCATGATCACCAACTCCTGGCAACCATAAACACTCATTTAAGCCAGTTTGAGACTCCCACTCAATGCCATAGTTTACTAACTTGAGGGGTTCGACATTTTCCCCAATTGGTGCAGACATCAAACTGACAATTTCGGTACCGTTCAAACCTCGCCAGCGAAAACAACCATAGGGAAAAACTGTTGTATCATTCCACCGCAACTTTTGAGTGACAAAAAAATCAATCTTTCCCAGAGTCAGCAACTGGGGAAGTTGCCAAGAAAAACCAAAGCTATCGGGTAGCCAAGCTATACGGGAGACTTCCCCAAACTTTTGAGCGACATAAAATTGACCATAGAGAATTTGGCGAACAATTGACTCCCCAGAAACGGTATTTAATTCGGGTTCAACCCATAAACCAGCGACGACCTCCCAACGCTTCTCGGAAATCCGATTTTGGATTAATTTAAACAAATCGGGTCTATTTTCCTCAAGCCAAGCATATAGCGCGGGGGTAGAATGAGCAAAAATCAACTCAGGAAAATCATCCTGTAAAGCGAGGACGGACTCAAAGGTTTTAATGGCGACTGACCAAGTTTCGGCGACTGACCATAGCCAAGCTAAGTCTAAATGAGCATGACCTAAAAGCCTGAACTTCACTAACTTTAAATCCGCACAGGTCTCCCAACACTGTCGCAGACGGAATAACTCCCGCAGAAACAAATGGCGATCGCCTACGATATTCCAATTTATCCTACTAACAGCTTCCCCTAACTCCTGCCACCTTTGTGGAGAAACCACGGAGAAAACTTGTGGCGGACTTCTCAACTCCAACTCATCAATATTTCCCCGAAGCAGATAACTAGAGTAAACCGCCAACTCATCACCAATAAAACCGGGATCTATCTCTCCGACTTTTCCGGCTTCGTAGACACAACTAGAGGCTACCAAAGCACCCCGATCATGACCAGGACTTACCAACCTTAAAAATATCCTAAACTTGGAGGAAGGTAAGACGGACTTCGACAAAACGATGGCTGTCCTACAATCAAATAAATCTCCCGACTGTACCAAGCTACCATTAACATAAACCTCAGCCAACTGCGCCCACCAAACCAAACTCAATTTCAAGCATAAACCCTCCAACCTATACCCCCCTAAATTAGCGGGAATATTAACCTCCTGGGCTAACCACAAAACTCTTCCCCCCTCAGACCAAGCCACATGACCCCGATCATTCAATTCCACCAAAGACCAATCACGCCACCCCTCGATCATTTCTGGCGAAATATCTCCCCTATGAAACCGCCACCCCCCCTGAAGATCCAATCGCGTCATCCCTCGCAATCTGGCGATCGCCTGATTAATCAAAACACCACCATCAGAACTAGATAAACTCATTTTCAGCCATCAACTACTCAACTAACAAACATGATCATCACTTATCCTAGATGGGGAAGAGACTCTTGCTTATTCCCTGTACCTTGCTGTACAATGGAAGGCACGAGCTATTAATAACCCCTACCACCATCTCTTAGTATAATTTGAGCCTATATGTCCTCAGCCTACTCTGGTCCCTATAAAAGTCGCCTGTTTAACTTCCTCCTGAACAACTATCAGCAATTTACTGATGCTTGCGATCGCACTTGGCGCAATATTCGCTACGCTACCAGCACGGCTACCCAGATTTTACTTTATCCCATTTATCTGATTCTCCAAAATACCCCCCTGATTAACCTGAAACTTCCCACCTCCAAAATCCCATCATTACCCTCTGAACAAACTACCGCCAACCACAACCCCCAACCGCAACCATCATCTCCCCCTACTATACTTTTAAGCATCGACAACACTATCGCCGAAATTGAACCCCAAATAAAACCGGCCGCCACGCAGCTTTTCCATAACTTCCACCTATGGATATTTTCCGTCCTCAATTATTTACTGAAAGAACCCACCCATAATCTCAAGCCCTCCCTATCGGTATCGGTACCACTTCCAGATCCTTGGAAAACCTCACAACCACGTTTAACCAATTCTCAACCTCAATTTACATTAAACCAGACTTCCCTCAACACCCCCACCCCTCAACTTCCCCCAACTCAACCTATCCCTAATTTCCCCAAATTAGAATCACAAATACTCGAACAATTAAACCACTATCAACGATCACAACTACAACTAGCCACCAAAAACAACACCCCCCTCACAGAAGGCGGTAGCATAGCCTATTCCCAAAAACGACAAGTAGAAAATCAACCCAACTACTTAGAAACACCAGCAAAAGCGATCGGATATGTTAAACATCCCCTACAATCTCTAATTGAATGGTTGGATAGGGTTATAGCGATCGCTGAACAAATTATCATCACAATAGTTAACTGGTTAAAATCATCCCCCACCTTTCAATTCTCCAAAAATTAGCCCCACCTCGCTCCTAATCACCCTTGACACCTACCCCAATATCTGCTAATGTTTTCAAATATCTTTGACACGGCTATACACTTGATTTTTTATTCAACACATCACCTCCCAACTCCCACCTGTCAA